>CAMLTY010000005.1 GCA_946486465.1 uncultured Mycoplasmatota bacterium | reverse complement strand
TTTCATATCTAGCACTTAAATTGTACCACATTTTTAATTTCCGAACAACTCTAATATATCCTGGTAATTTAAAAATAAAATCAGAGACTTTTTTTCTTTCTAAAGCATTCTCTATTTTATATTCTACATTTTGTTCCTTAAAGTTTTTTATAATAAAATCTTTATCAAGACTAGTTAATTTAGATATCATATCACCTAAATATAAAAGACATTTCCCCATAATAGATTTAAAGACAGAGTCAAGTGTTCCTTCATAGACAAAGTTATTAGATATCATATATTCTCTAATCTTTTCATTACTAACACCTTTAGGAATATTTTTTATTCGTTTTTTAATCATAATACCTCCTTGCAAGTGTTATAGCATAGTCTATAAATGATTGCAAAAAGGCAATTTTTAAAATTCAAGAAAAATAGACTCTCAATTTAATATTTTCTCTAGGGGAATTTTAAATTTTCATTTCAAAAAATCGCTCAATTTACAAAATTCATACTTTTTTCAAAAATTTTCATTTTTCTCCTTTCCCCATCTTTTATGCATCGCCTCTTATATCTATAATGTATCATAGTAGATAAATTATGTCAAGAAAAAAAAGAAGCAAACATGATAATGTCATGGTGCTAACTTTTGAAAACATCTTGAAAAAATATTAACAAAAATTTATACTTTTTATTTCAAATTTTACCATAAGAATATTTAATTATTTATACTTAGAACAAGGCGGAAAGAATCATTACTATAACCTTGACCATTATTTACATTAGAGGCAAATAATCCATAGCTAGAATTAACACCACGTAACATCCACATGCCTGTTTCTATAAAGGTAGTAAATAAATCATTATACCAGTAAGATGTTTCTGATAAAGCATGAGAAAAGCAAATTTTACCATTACAAGCTTCTGAAATAATTTTACTTGTATATTTATCATAATACTTTGATTCCGGCATAATTTCAAAGCCACTATTTCCTACATCATCGTTGTAATTCCCCATTACATAATCATATGCACCACCATTCATATCATAGACTCCATAAATATTCCCTGTAGTAGAAGCTCCTGTGCCATTTATATTTACATCATATGTATATTGACACCCATAATCTCCTGGTGCACTAGGTTGACCACTACTACACCCTGTTATATATTGATTAGATCTATTTGAATATACTTCTTTATTTGTGCCACCAAAATTAGTATTTCCTAACTTTCCATATTTAGATTGACTAAGGTAACTAACTACTGCCCACTCACTATTCTTCATCATATGTGTATCTACATTACTACTAAATCCATATCTATTACCTTCATCATTCATTTTTAAAGATACATTGAAAGCATTACTTACACTTATACTTCGCCAACTCGTTACATTTGGTTTTAACATTAGATCTAAGCTAGTTGTATTTCCTCCTCCATTACTAAGAGAAGGATTACTGCTACTTGTTTCAAACTTTCCTACCCATATTCCAGAAAGCTCCTCATCTCCAAAAGTAAAAGCATCCGGTGTATACCAACTATCATCTTTTATTCCTTCACTTACTACATATCTTGCAGTTCCTTTTTCTTTTGTATCTTTATCAATAAACTTTACATCTATTTCTCCTGGTAAAGCTTGTGTTGGTGTGCTATCTAAATAGTTTCCTTGTTTACCATAATATTTTATTCCATCAGCACTACCTATTGTATAACTATATCTTGGTACCCATACCCACATTGTCTCTATATCATCCATAGATACTACTGTACCTACTTCTGCACTTAAATAATTATCTCTTGTACTACTACTTACTGTTACAGCATTAGCCCATTTTAATTCATCATAATTATACCAATTACTATCTTTATCTGCTTTTACCCAGTTAGTTCCATTATAAGTAACAGCAATCATATTATCATCTAATTCTGGTTCATTAGGTTTTACTCTCTCTTGTGAAACCTCTACTCTTAACTTTCCACTAAATACTTGTCCTGAATAATTTCCGTCTACATCACTAGTTATCCATAAATTTAAATTATATTCATTTGTACTCTTTCCTTCTATGGTTCCACTATCTAATACTCTATTAGAATTAGTTTTAATACTAGTAAGTAAAGATGCTCCATTACTTACACCATTTTTAGTTAAATTATACTTTAAGTACTTATCATCTATTCTAGTATCAGTTTCTCCTATAGTATTATTATCTAAATAAATTGTATAATCTACCGTTTTACTTCCATTATTTATTAATTTAAAAGTTGAACCATCTAACGATAGTCCCTCACTATCACTTATACCTACTACATTATCTAAACTTATCCCTTCGCTCGTTTCATCCAATACTAAATCAAGTGTTCCTACTTTTACTACTTCCTCACTTCCATTTAATTCTGTAGTAAAATAAGCATAACTTATTAGTATTGCAAGTATTAATACTATAAATATACTTATAATTATTACTGTTGCTTTCTTATTTTTCTTTTCCATAAATCTCTTACTCCCTTCATTATTACACTCAAAAAAGAATAGAATAATTCTCTTACTCTATTCTTCTTACACTATGAAAGAAAGTAAATTTATTACTTAAACTACCATTCTGGTATTTAAACTGCCCCCCCCCAGGTAACATATTGTAAACAAACGCTAGTGCAAATTATCTCTTTCATTTAATTACCTTCTCTCATCTTATTCACTCGTGTCATTGTATTCATTTCTCTCACATGTATAACCACCATTCTCTAATTCTTGCTCAATAGTAGTTACACTTTGATTTAATTCATACTCTGGATAAAATCCTTCAAACTCTGTAATATTATTTGTTATAAAATCCATATCAAGTTTCTCATAATCTATATTTTGAGTAGTTATTTGTACCGCTGCACTTACACTACAATCTGCTGTCATACCAATATCATTCTCATCTAATACTGTCTTAAGAAATTCACATGAATTTTCTCTTTCTGTTAAAATACTATTATCAGTCGCTGTATCTGCTAATCTATTAGTTGTAGTCATTCTACTACTCTTTAGTCGATTCTTCTCATATTTAAAACTCAAATCATAGGTATAATCTAAATTATCAGTAGAGTTCCTAAAAGTACAACTCATAGTTCCACTTTTTAATTCGTTAACACCATTTTTTTCATTCATATAATCAGTTACATATTCCGTAATATCAGGTAGAAAATAAACAAATGCAAATAAAAATATTAATAGTAATACTAGAAATACAGGATGCCCTTTTTTCTTTTTACCAGTAGTATTTTCTTCTATTTTAGCAGAAGTTGGAACTGCATTATCTTGATTATTATCTGCGCTTTTCTCTTGACTTACCTCAGTAGTATTAGAAGCTTCTACTACTTTAGGTTCATTATTAACTGGAGTAGAATTTACAGTATTATCAGTTTCTGGTGTTATTACTTTAGGAGTTTCTTCATTAGTTTTATTATTATCATTTTTATTATCCATAGACTACACCCTTTCATTTATTCTTTATTTAATCTAAATAAATTATAACATTTTACTTTAAAAACGTAAACTATTTATTTGCTTTTGATAATCATCACTACTTGTTATATAATTACCACTTACTATAATATCAGTTAAATTATGGATTTTTTTGGCAACTATATCATTAACTCCCCCATCTATACTTATTTTAAAATTAAAGTCTTTATATTCTTTTTTTAGGACTTTTAATTCTTTTAATTTGTCTATTGTTTTATCAATAAACTTTTGTCCACCTTTACCTGGTATAACTCCCATTACTAATATCAAATCTATATATGGTAAATAAGGTATTAATTTTTCTACTTTATCAGTTGGGTTAAGGGCAATGCCTGTTTTTATTCCATAACTTTTTATTAATTTTAAATTACTTAGAGTATCTTCTAAAGTATCTAAATGTATAGTGATATACTCTGTATTTAGACTAGCATAGTCACTAATATAAATACTTGGGGATGCAACCATTAAATGAACATCTAATCTTTTATCAGTAAATTTATAGATATGTCTCATCTCTTTAAATGGTAATGATTTAGTCTCTACATACTTACCATCCATAACATCTACATGAATAAAGTCTACATCTGTATCGTTTAACTTTGTTAAAGTATTTGGTATATCTTTACTAGTTAAAAAAGATGCACTAATCATTTAATCGCCTCCTCATAGAACTTTAAATAACTATCATATCTACTCTTAAGAATTTCTCCATCTTCCACTGCTTTCTTTATCACACATTCTTTTTCTTTAGTATGGGAACAATCTCTAAAAGGACAGGAGTAATTAGAAAACTCTCTAAAAGCATATTTGATATCTTCTTTTTTATAAATAGAAAGGTCTAAAGCTGAAAAGCCTGGGGTATCTAAGACTTTCCCATCTAAAAAGTCATATAATTCTACATTTCTTGTTGTATGTCTTCCTCTACCAAGAGCAAGAGAGACTTCTCCTGTCTTTAAATTCCAATTAGGATTTAACTTATTTAAAAGAGTACTCTTCCCTGCTCCTGTTTGTCCTATAAAGACAACTGTCTTATCTTTAATTAATTCTTTTATTTTATCAAGTTCTAAATTAGTAAGAACAGTGTAGCCTATATTAGTATAATATACCATTATCTCTTTTATTTTATCATAAGTTTCCCTACTAACTAAATCAGTCTTAGTTAAGCAGATAACAACATCTACCTTATTAAGTTTCATATGAGCGATAAATTTATCTAATAAGCCTAAAGAAAAATCTGGATTAATAAGACTTGTTATAATGAAAGCTCTATCAATATTACTAACCATAGGTCTATTAAAGGTATTTTTCCTAGGTAATATTTCTTCTATTACTAAACTTTTCTCATTAAATCTAACATAATCCCCAACTTTAGGTATTAGTTTATCTTTTCTAAATTTACCTCTAGGTATTGTATTATAAGTTTTATTATTACTAGATACTATATGTCTATTACTACTTATTTTAATAATTTGTCCTTGCATTTTTTCTCCTAATCATTACTTTGAGAACTTGGATTTGATGAAGAATTGGAATTATTGTTATTGTTATTATTGCCATTATTTCCTTCTTGTTCTGTTGTAGTAGTATCATCATCCTTAGACTCTACTAATCTACCAATTGTAATAGTTACACTATCATTATTTCTAACTGTAGAACCATTAGGACGTGATTGAGTAATAATCTTACCATCCATGTTTTTATCTGTTACATCTTGATATTCTGTTGTTACAGTTACACAGGCATTATTTGCCCAACTTGTTACTGCATCTGCTGTTTGTAAATACCAGTCTGGGAAAGTAATAGCTTTTAGAACTGTTAATGTTATATCATCTCCTGATTTAACTTCACTGCCTTCATCAAGTGATTGAGAAATAACAAGGTTTTGTCCTATTACAGAACAAGTTGTAGAATCAGGTTCTATCTGTTGGATTTTAACTTCTAGTCCCATATCTTCTAGAGTCTTTCTTACTTCATTAACATCCATATTAACATAGTTTTCAAGTTCATATGTCTTAACACCTGTTGATTTATAAAGAGTTACTCTTGTACCCTCCTTAACAGTACTACCACTTTTGGGGTCAGTTCTAATAATTCTATTTTTCTTAACATCTTCACTACTTACTTCTTCTATTTTACTATTAACAGTAAGTCCGGCATCTTCAAGGGTATCTTCCGCTTTACTAACTGTCATACCACTAACATCTGGTACTTTAACATCTTTTTCGGCTGTTAAGGCAGGGATAATAAAGAACACTGATATTAATGCTACCACGATAACGCCAGCGATTATTGATAAAGCGATAATTAATTTATTGGATTTTTTTACCTTTTCATCAGTAATAGGTGTCGCGATACCTTCATTTTCATCACTAATTGGTTTCATTATTTTTGTTGTCTCATCCACTTCATTTTCAGGATATGGATAAACATAAGGTGGTTCATTTATTCTATCATCATTTAAAGCGGTTAATAAGTCATTATGCATACTCTTAGCATCATCATATCTATTTTTAGGGTTCTTAGCAGTGGCTTTCAAAATAATATTTTCGATACTTTGGGGAATATCATTATTTAATTTATGAACATCAGGTAGAGGTTCTTTCATTTGTTTTAGGGCAATTTCAACAGCACTATCTCCTTTGAAAGGTAATTCTCCCGTTAATAATTCATAGAAAATAATTCCCATCGAATAAATATCACTTTTAATAGTTGCCCCTTTACCAGCTGCTTGTTCAGGAGGTAAATAGTGAACTGAACCCATTACTGAATTAGTTTGCGTTAATTGGGTAGAGTTAAGAGCCATAGCAATACCAAAGTCTGTTATTTTAATTTGTCCATCATCTTGTATCATTATATTTTGTGGTTTTAAATCCCTATGAACGATATATGAGTCATGAGCATGAGCCATACCATCTGTTAATTGTAACATGATATCTATCGCTTCTGATAATGTTAGACTACCACGTTTTTTAAGCAATTGTTTTAAAGTCTTTCCTTCCACGTACTCCATAACAATATAATAAAGTCCATTATCTTCTCCCACATCATACATGGCAACGATATTAGGATGAGAAAGACTAGAAGCTGATAAAGCTTCACGTTGAAAACGTCTTACAAACTTCTCATCATTTGCAAGGTCACCCCTTAATACTTTTATCGCTACATTTCTATCAAGTATAGTATCATATGCAAGATAGACATTAGCCATACCACCTTCGCCTATTGATTTAATTATCTCATAACGATCATTAATTTTTTGCCCCTTTGTAACCATTATTCTTCACCTTCTCCTAAAATTAAGTATGCTACTGATATATTATCAGTACCACCTCGATTATTTGCTTTCCTAATTAATTTTATAACTTTATCTTCAATATCTCCTTCTCCAGTTAAGACTTTTTCAATAGACTCTTCATCTAACATATTAGTAAGTCCATCACTAGATAAAAGTATAGCATCTATTTCCATATCACAATCAAAGATATCTATATCTATTGGGTCATTTGCCCCTAATGCTTTCATCAAAACATTTTTCTTAGGATGGTCCTTAGCTTCTTCTTCTGTTAATTCTCCTGCTGACACTAACAAATTAACTAATGTATGGTCATATGTTACTTTATGAAGTTTATTATCTTTAATAACAAAGCCAGAAGAATCACCAATATTACCAAATAATATATAATCTTTAGTAATGATAGCGGTAACAAGGGTTGTTCCCATACCTTTACTTTCAGGATGAGTTTTTTCATGTCTAAAAATACCATCATTAATTTCATTAACACTATCTCTTAAAAAGTTAACAGCATCCATCTTACTCATATTGTGAAAGTTTTCATTAAAGTCTTTAGCAAGATGAGTTATAGCGATAGAGGATGCGACTTCTCCTGCAGAATGTCCCCCCATACCATCAGCGATTGCCATAAGTGTATCATTATCACTATTATGTACTATTAAGACACTGTCTTCGTTATGATCTCTAACCTTTCCAGCATCAGTTAAATAAAACGATTTCATATTTCCTCCTTCTTACTTCTAAGCTGTCCACAAGCAGCACTAATAGTACCACCAAATTCTCGCCTAATTGTAACTGTAATATTGTTTTTCTTTAGTATATCATAAAACTTGGCAATTGTTAAAGGGTTACTTCGTTTATACTGTAAAGCTTCTGTTTCATTATATGGTATTAAATTAACATAGCAGTTTATTCCTTTAAGTAAATGAACAAGTTCTAAAGCATTATCAACACTATCGTTAACTCCAGCTAACATTATATATTCAAAGGTTACTCTTCTATTAGTCTTCTCTAAATATATTTTAATAGCATTTATCAAATCTTTTAAAGGATAAGCTTTAGCGATAGGCATTATTTCACCTCTTAGTTTATCATTAGGAGCATGTAGACTAATCGCAAGATTTACTTGATAAGGAAACTCACTAAATTCTAGTATTTTAGGAACAAGTCCACAAGTTGATACAGTTATATGTCTTGCTCCTATATTAAGTCCTTTAAGATGATTTATAATTCTTATAAAGTTACAAATGTTATCATAATTATCAAAAGGCTCTCCTATTCCCATAATAACAACATGACTAATTCTAAGGTCAGACTCATTTTCTACTTTAAGTATTTGTTCTACCATCTCTCCAGTAGCTAAATTACGGACTTTCTTACGTCTACCTGATTCACAAAACTTACAGCCCATATTACATCCTACTTGACTAGATATACAAAGACTATTGCCATAATCATGGTTCATAAGTACGGCTTCAATATGTTCACCATCTCTAAGTTTAAATAAGTACTTTCTAACGTCTTTAGCTTTTTCTACTGTAACTATCTCTATATTAGAAATAGTAAAGTCTTTACTTAGTCTTTCTCTTGTCTCTTTCTTTATATTAGTTGCATCACTAAAAGAAGTAATTCTCTTATTATAAAGCCAAGAGAAAAGTTCTTTAGCATAATATTTTTTCTCACCTATTTTTAGAAAGTATTCTGTTAATTCATCTATAGTTAAATCATATATACTCATAACTCACCTCCGGTTATACTCCTTTGTTACTACATATATTATACAGTAAAAGTTAAAGAAATACATCAAAAAACTGATAAAATGTATCTATCAGTTTTGTAATATTTAGTCAGTTAAGTTCTCTAGTGCTTCTACACTTAAACCAGTAACTTTTATTATATCTTCTTTAGGTGTACCTATATTAAGAAGATTGTTTGCAATTTCTATTTCTTTTGCCTTAGCAACCTCTTCTTTTCCTTTAGTAATTCCATTTTCAAAACCATCATCATAGCCATCAAGTCTTGCAGAGTTTATCTCTTTTCTTCTCATTTTCTCAGCATCATAAAGGACTCTAAACTCATCATTTTCACTTAATCTTTCTAGTTCTTCCACTACTTTCAAAGCCTCCTCATTACCATTAGCAATATCTCTCATCTCTTCAAATGACTCTGCTCTAAACATTGCTAAATATGTTTCTTTTTCGTTACTACCATTATAACGAACATTTTTAAGACTTGCAAGATACATCTTTTAATTTACTATAATCATAAAAAGAAAGAAATAATCACATTTCTTTCTTTAGTTATAAGTAGTTATTATTTTTGCTTATTTATTTAGTTCTTCTAGTTCTCCAATACTTAATCCGGTACTTTCGGATACTATTTCGAAAGATACTCCCTTTTTAATGAGATTCTTAGCAATTTCTATTTTTTCTTCTTCTTTTCCTTTAATAATTCCATTTTCAAAACCATCATCATAGCCATCAAGTCTTGCAGAGTTTATTTCTTTTCTTCTCATTTTCTCAGCATCATAAAGGACTCTAAACTCATCATTTTCACTTAATCTTTCTAGTTCTTCCACTACTTTCAAAGCCTCCTCATTACCATTAGCAATATCTCTCATCTCTTCAAATGACTCTGCTCTAAACATTGCTAAATATGTTTCTTTCTCGTTACTACCATTATAACGAACATTTTTAAGACTTGCAAGATATATGTCATAAATTTTTATTTCATCTATAACATCATTATATTTTTCATTTATTAAATCATATCCAACACTAATCGTTTCTTTATCGTTCTTATATTTAGAATTATTAAAGTTAATAAGAATAGTTCTCATCTTTTTAAATTCTTCTCCTTCTACTAGTCCTCCGTCCTGTGCTTTAGCATATAGATACTTCCTAGCTTTTAATAAAGTCCTTTTATCAGCATTTTTATTCATTTCTATTATAATAAAATCATTATCTTTCTTTAGTAGTATATCTAGTCTATAATCTCTTGCAATATTTCCACTATTTATCTCATTATTATAAAGTTCATATTCACTTATATCGACATTAGTTGTTGATTTAATTACCTTTTTAAAAAAATCTCTATAATCTTTAAACATATACTTAAAGGTACTGTCTGCTAAAAGGCTTACAAAGTTATCATTTTCATTATTTTCCATTAATTTACCTCACTTTCTAAAATTGGTTTCATACATGTATGTGGTAAGTACACTAACATATGGAAGAAATTAATGCAAAAAGATGATTTTGAAAATTCAATAAAAAAAGAGGCTGAATTTATTAAATTCGCCTAGGGAAAATGCAAAATTGACCCCTAAAATGGAGGTCAATTTACAAAATTCATACTTTTTTAAGAAATTTTATCTAACTCTTCTAATATCCTCTCATAACTAGCTTCACTAGGCATCCTTAAATCTCCTCGAGGAGATAAACTAATAGTACCAACTTTAACACCATCAGGAACAGCATTTCTTTTAAATTGTTGTGTATAAAAACGCTTTACAAAAACTTTTAACCACTTTTTAATCTCATAACTTCCAAAACTATCTTTAAAAGTTATTTTGGCAAGAAAATATATTTTCTTAAAAGATGCTCCATATCTTAACAGATGATATAAGAAGAAATCATGTAAGACATAAGGACCAATACTAGACTCTGTCTTCTGTAAGATATTACCCGCTTCGTCAGGAGGTAATAACTCTGGAGATATAGGAGTATCTAAGATGTCTGTTAATATTTTCTTTCTCTCATCACTGCTATTATCTTTAACATAACCTACTAAATGTCTTACTAAAGTCTTAGGAATAGATGAATTAACTGAATACATACTCATATGGTCTCCATTATAAGTACACCATCCAAGGGCAAGTTCTGATAAATCACCTGTTCCAATAACAATACCTCCTACCATATTAGCAATATCCATAAGTATTTGGGTCCTTTCTCTTGCCTGGATATTCTCATAAGTAACACTTCTATCAGATTCATCAAGTCCAATATCCTTCATATGAAGTAAACTTGCCTCTTTAATACTAACTTCTTTTAAAGTCGCCCCATATTCTTTAACTAAATTAATAGCATTTAAATAAGTCCTATCTGTAGTACCAAATCCTGGCATCGTAACTCCTATAATATTTTTATTATCAAGTCCAAGTTTACGAAAAGACCTAACTATAACTAAGAAAGCAAGAGTAGAATCAAGTCCTCCAGACATAGCTATAACACATTTAGTATTATTTAAGTGAATTATACGTCTTGCAAGGGCACTACTTTGTATTTCTAATATCTCTTCAAACCTTTTCTCTTTATCAGTTGTAGGTATAAAAGAATACATCTTATAAGTCCTATCAAGATTCTTTATCCTATCACTAACATTAACATCTATCACTTTATAATCGCCATCATAAAGGCTTCCTGCAAAACTACTATTACGACATCTTTCATTAATTAATCTTTTAACATCAATATCAGCATATATTAAATTACTTTCTATTTCAAAGCGTTTATTAGACTTTAATAATTTACCATTCTCATAGATTAAAGAAGCCCCTCCAAATACTAAATCAGAAGTAGATTCCATAATACCACTACTTGCATAAATATAGCCTGATATTGTTTTAGCAGACTCTATAGAAACCAAATTTCTTCTATAACTATCTTTACCAACTATCTCATTACTACTAGATAAATTAAAGATAATAGAAGCACCATTTAAAGCATGATTATTACTAGGAGGAAATACAGCCCACAAATCTTCACATATCTCAATTGCAAAAGATACTTCCTTATATTTTTTATCTTTAAATATTAACTTAGTAGAAATAGGTACTAATCTATCTAATAGATTAACTTCACTATTCTTTAAATCAACACTAGAAGTAAACCATCTCTTCTCATAAAACTCACTATAATTAGGTATATAAGTCTTAGGAACAATCCCCAAAATATTACCTTTTTCTATAACAACTGCACAGTTTAACAACTGATTATTACATCTTATAGGCATCCCTATTATAGAAATAATATCTAAATCTTTAGTCTCATCAAGAATAACTCTTAAAGCATCTTCACTCTTCTCAATCAATTCATCTTGTAAGAACAAATCCCCACAAGTATAACCAGTAAGAGCAAGTTCAGGAGTAGTAACAATAGAAATATTATTCTTATAAGCTTCCCTAATCATCCTAACTATCTCTTTAGCATTATCCACGGGACTTGCAAGTACTAACTTATTAACAATTGCCCCTACTCTAACAAACCCATATTCTTTCATTTTAAATCTCCCTTTCTTTTTTATTATTTCGCCTTTTTTAAACTATATACATAAGTCCTTGCTAAATTAAAAGTATATTTAGTTTGAATATCTGTAATATATCCTCTTTCCATTAATTCTAAAACTTCATCTACACTACATTCAAAATATTTAATCGCTTCATTATCATCTAAATTTTGTTCTTGTACTTTTTCACAGTCTAATGCCAAATAACTATAATTATATGCACATACACCACAAGATTGGTCCTGATAAAATTTATCTAAGTAAATCATTTCTTTGGGAACATATCCTGTCTCTTCTACAACCGCTCTTTCTGCACCATATTCAGGACTCTCTCCCTCTTCAATATAACCTGCAGGAAATTCCACACAAACAGATTCTTTGGTACTACTTCTAGATTGTACTACTAAAACTGTATTATTATCTCTAGTTACTGGCATAACAATCGCAGCACTTTTATCTTTACCGCCTTTAACAAGCTTCTCTCTTGGAACAACCATCCCATTAGCAAGTTCAACCATATATTTTTCTACATTTAGAAAACCTTTTCGCTTAATAGGATTATTATTTTCATCATAAATATATTCACTATCTACTAAAGTCCTTTTTATTGTCTTTAATTCCTTTATATAATCATTTAACTCTTCTAATTTCTCTTTACGCATTATCTACTCCCAACTTTTTAACTAATTTCTTTTCTTCATCAATCATTTTATTTTTTAAATTCCATAAGTCATAACTTAAATCCACATGGACAGGATGAGGATTAACAAATCTTTTATTCTCATCACTCAAAGTTGATTTTTCTTTACTACAATAATCTCTAATATTCATAACACTATCACTTTTATAGACACATTCACCATTTATAAATATAGGCTCTAACAACTCTCTAACAATATAAGTACCTTTCTCTAACTCTTTCCTCTTCCAAGTATTAACAGGATCAAACATTGTAGTTGTCTTATCTTCATCATATTTTTCGTATGTATTGCCAATAATATCTCCTCTAATCTTACCTGTTTCTTTATCATAGAATCTAAACACTTGTTTATCTCCTGGATTAGTAACCTTTACAGTATCTTCACTAAGTTTAATCTTAGGAATAACTTCTCCACCTTTTTTAATGGCAGCAAGTTTATAAACTCCTCCAAAACTAGACCAATTTTTAGAAGTAATCAAACTAGTACCTACTCCCCAAAGATTTATTTTAGCACCTTGTTCTTTCAAAGATTCTATTAGATATTCATCTAAGTCATTAGAAGCACAGATTGTGGCATCAGGAAATCCTGCTTCATCTAACATAATTCGTGCCTTTTTAGATAGATATGCTAAATCTCCACTATCAAGTCTTATTCCATATTTTTTAGGCATCCTACCTTCATCTTTTAATTCTTTAAATACCCTTATGGCATTAGGAACACCTGAGTTTAAAGTATCATAAGTATCTACTAATAAAGTTGCATTATTAGGAAATAGTTCTGCATATTTCTTAAAAGCCTCGTATTCATTATCAAAACTCATAATAAAGCTGTGAGCATGAGTACCTGCAACTGGTATATCAAATTTTTGTCCTGCTAGTACATTACTAGTAGATGAACACCCTCCAATAACAGCAGCCCTTGCTCCATATATACCAGCATCAGGACCTTGTGCTCTTCTAAGACCAAACTCCATAACAGCATCCCCTTTAGTCGCTTCACATACACGAGAAGCCTTAGTAGCAATTAAACTTTGATGATTAATAATATTTAAAATAGCAGTTTCTACAAGTTGTGCCTCTATTATAGGAGCTTCTACTTTCAACAAAGGTTCCATTGGAAAGACCACAGTTCCTTCTTTAATTGCATAAATATTACCTGTAAATTTAAAGTTTTCTAAATATTTTAAAAACTTATCATCGAAAAGTTCTAATTCTCTTAAGTACTCTATATCTTCCCTATCAAAGTGTAAATTTTTAATATAATCTATTACTTGTTCAAGCCCTGCCACAATCGCATATCCCCCATCATATGGATTATTACGATAAAAGACATCAAAAACTACTCTTTCATCTCTTTTCATATCAAAATATCCATTCATCATTGTAAGTTCATATAAATCAGTTAATAAAGTTAAATTTCTTTCATTCATTTAAACCATTCCTTTCTTTTTATTAAAATATTAATATCAACTTCTAAATTTTTTAACCAACTGAATTCCTTGTTGTTCCATAAGTAAGTAAGCAGCATCTACATAATTTTGTCTATTATCTTCTGCAAAGGTTGCCACAGCATCTTGATGTACTCTTACAATACAATCCCTATTATGTTGATCAAGATAACAAGAAAGCCCCATAGGACCATTACATATACAAATATCAGTACAACAACCTACTATATTATACTCTTCTACATTCTCGGCTTCCTCTACCACATATCTAAACATAGGAGCCTCCATAAAACTTGTATTATTTTTAGGTATACATATAGTATTATCTAAAGTAGTAAAAGGTTTTAACTCATCAATAACCTCTTCTTCTCCACTACCTTCAAGACAATGATAACCATTAAATCTCTTATGTTCCGTAGACTTTTTAGTATGAGTATCTTGAATATAGATAACTAACTCTCCAGCCCGCTCATACTCTTTAATAAGTTCTATCTGTCTAGGTATAACTCTAGCGATAGATTTATCATGCAATATTCCCTCCTTAACAAAGCCATTAACCATATCAACAACAATTAAAGCTTTCTTATAGACTTTAAAATTCTTAACCTTCATAATTATCCCTCCTCTTATTAACTTTTTATTAATATCAAAAGTTAAGAAATAAGCAAGTAATTAAACTTGTTATTAACATTATATTAATAAGAGAATAATTTGTCAACTAAAAATTGAAAATTTTTAAAAAAAGTAGACAAAATTTAAAAATTGCCTACTAATGTTTTTAAATAAAATTTTTATTCATCAAAGAAATCATCAAAGAAGTCATCATCATCGTCATCATCTAAACTTAAGTTAACTTCCTTTTTAGGTTGTTCAACCTTTGGCATTTCACTAACTTCAGGAATAGGACTATTAACAACTTCTTTAACAGGAGAAACATCCTTAAAAGGTTTAGGCTCCTTAGCTTTCATAGCCTCTAACTTCTGTTGTTGTTTCTGTTTATTCATAGCTTCTTCTTTTTCAAGTTCTGCAATCTTAGCATCTATTTTCTTAACTAATTCATCCACATCAAATGAAGGCTTCTTAGGTGCATTATTACTTTCATTTCCCATACTAGGATTCATAAAAGATGGCATTGGATTAGTATTCATTTGATGATTTGGTCTTGGCATACCCATACCATTAGGAGTAGGCATTGGCCCACCCATAGGATTACCATTAGCATTACTATTACTACCTGCACCAATCCCAAAAAGATTTGGTGGTACAAATCCAGGAGGTGTACTTCCTCCATTAGGATTTGCATTATTACTATTCATCATCTCAAGTAACTTTTCCTTTTTCTTCTCTTTAACAAAAGTCTTTATATCGAATGTATGAACTTGTTGTTTTTCTCTTTCTGGATAAGTAGCTTTAGGATAAGTCTTACCCCAATCAAGTTTAAAATCAGGAGTAAACTTAGTCTTAAACGGTTGCATCCTCATTCTTAAAATAATAACTTCAAACTGTTTCATTCTCTGCAAATCAGATACAGTAACTAAAGGTGTTGAAGCCGTCTTATCATCATCTTTAGACTTAACTTCCCCACACATCTTAGATATTTCTTCAAGGGCAGCAAGCTCTGCTGAAATTAAGTAAATAATATTACCACAGTTACCACGAATAGTCTCAGCATTTTCTTTACCATAAACTTGATTTAACTGGGCATAGTTTTGAATAATCATTGTAAATCTTATATGTCTTGAACGTGCTGCCGTAATCATAGTTGTAACATCTTTTAAAGGCGGCATATTTGCAAACTCATCTAGTAAGAAGTTAGTTCTAACAGGAAGTTCTCCCCCATTTTCTTGTGCTACAGCGATTAATGTTTCATAACACTGTTTCAAAAGGATTGTAACAAGAGAATGATATGTTTTCTTTTCATCTTGTACAACTATAAATAAAGCCGTTTTCTTTCTACCAATATCAGCAAGTTCTATATCACTATGACTAAGCATTTCTGATAAGTTCTCACGAGATGCAAATAACTTAATCTTTTGTCTAAATACTGATAAAATTGACCCCTTAGTATCAGTTGGAGCATTAATAGTACTAGAAGCATTAATAACAGATGCACTAGCAGGATCTTTAAATGAGAAGTATTCTTTAATATAAGTACTACCCCCAAACTTCTCTTCTCCAACCGTAGTCATTAAACTAATACTATTAATATTAATCTCATCTTCTTTAGCATCTTCAAAAAGTCCTAAAGCAACACCAGAGAAGTAATCAGCTGAAGTCTTTTCCCAGAAAGGATCACTATTATTACTAGATTCATCATAAAGAATATTTAAAGCAAGGTCATCAAGTAACTCAATCGCTTTATCTTGATTACCACTTTTATACATTCTATAAGGAAGTGATAATGGATTCCAACTACTACCATTTTGGGGATCACGGAAGTTAAGTATCTGTACGTCATATCCTTTATCTCTTAACATATTAGCAGTAGCCTCATAAATCTCACCCTTAGGGTCCGTAATAATCATAGACTCCCCTGCTTTAGCAAGTAATTTAACAGTAGGCTTAATAACAGTCTGAGTCTTACCAGAACCAGTAGAACCAATAACTAAAGTATGATATTCTCCATTATCAACCCAAGCTTCTTTTTCACTAAGAAGTAAAGGAACACCAGCTGCATCACTAGTCTCTTGTTGAGGACTAACCATTGTAAGTTCTGCTTTCATCTCTTTATCTTTAGCCCATCTAGAGTAACCTTTATCTTTTTTCTCACTAGTAAAACCAAAACCCTTTTCCATCTCAAAGAAATATGATTTAACACTAATAAGCATGCCAATTAATGCTACAAAATAAATGATTAAAGTAATCCATAAAAATCTAGGTGTAAAAGCAGGAAATGGATTAAGTCCACTAAAATATCCTTCTGTAGCAAAAGAATGCAAATTAACAACACCTATTGCAACTATATAAAGTAAAAAGATTGCAAAGACAGCAAATATCATTACATCATCTTTATCAGCTCTAAACTTTAACTTCATAATATCCACCTCTGTTTAATCTCAATTTAAATCTACGCTTATTATACCAGTATTTTATTAATTTGCAAACAAAATTTTAATTATATTTTATTATTCTTTCTATTTCTAATAAGTAATAAAACTAAAATAATAAGTATTATTAAAATCACAACACCTAAAGTAATTACTGTACTAGTATCTACTATACCTAAAACTCTAGCCCCACTTTTACTAGTATCCACTACTATTTTAATACTTTTCTTACTCTCTTTATTAAAGACCCAAGTATAAGTATTACCATTAACTTTATCAGCATTATTTTCTTCTACTAAATAGTCTGTTTTTATATTAATAGTTACTTCTTCTAAAAGAGGATACTCATCAAAATAAATTAATCCTTCATTATCAGTTAACAATGATATAATATCATTTCTATAAGAATAACTATAATCTCTAAAACCTTCTTTAATAGTTCTAGCAGATCCATATTTATCTATATCAAAATCATAACTATAATTAAATCTATAACCATTTCCTAAATCAGTAGTATTTTTATTATAATACAAAACATCAGAAAAAGGCTGATCAGGAACTGTATCTACTATTAAATCAGATGCATATATAGGAATATAATTTCTAAATGACGTTCTTAAAATATCTTTAGTATAAATAGCATTCTGATAAATAGTAATATCATTACTCTCTTTTATTTTATTATCACTAATATCAACATTAACTTCTACACTACAACCACTAATCATAAATATTAATAATATTAAGATTAAGATTTTCTTTTTCATATCCTATCCTCCATAGAAACCACTCATATCAATTCCATAGTAACTAGAAGCATCAAAAGATTTTCTAGAAAACATAACTCCTGTTTCATTACCAGCTGCCTCCGCGCAGATATAACCACTATCATCAACACCAACAATTAAAATAATATGTCCACTTGTCGCTAGTAAATCCCCAGCCTGTAAAACTGCACTGCTACTTAATGAAACCCTCTTTGCCCCAGCTAAATATACAAAAGTACCAGATGATTGAACAGGAATAGAAAATCCCCCATTATTAATAGCCCAAGTAACAAAACCAGAGCAATCAAGCCCACAATAGTTATAAATTTGTCCATTAGCAGAAGTATAACAGGTATTACTTCCCCAACTAGCTTCAGCACCTACAGAAATACTTCCATGGCCTCCCCCCCAAAAATAAGGAACTTTCACATTATAGTTATTGCCAAGTTCTGCAATTAAAGTAACAGCAGCAGCAACAACACCTGCTCTTGTTCCATATCCTGCTTCCTGTACATTACTTGCAATAAGGTTATTAAATTCTTCTAAACTTGTACCATTACTTTGTAAAAAGGTATCTAACCTCTCATGTAATATTTGATCACCATCCGAAGATAAAACATAATCTCCATAATCTATACTACCTCCACCAGTACCAATATTATTATTAGCAAACACTTCATCAGTAGCAAAAAGACCACTAAAAAGGCCAATTACAACTATAGGAATGAAAAAAACAAGCATAAAAGTAACTAGAGGTCCAAATATTCCAATCAATAATTTAACAGGAGTTGATAATTTGCCAAAAAAGCTAAATCTACCACTAATTTTTTTTCTACCACCAAAAATAGAACTTAAAGGATTTAAAGAACTAGATTCACTTTCTTCATTAGAAACAACACTATCATCATTAGTATTATCATTACCAGTTACACTACTAGTAATACCATCATCTCTACTACTTTCTTTTCTATTATTACCAACAATACCCCCAGTAGTAGAATTTCTTCTAGCCATAACACTTTTTCTAATATTATTAAGATTATTTAATGTTCTTAAAGCAGGAACATTAGATAAAGCTCTATTAGCAACTTGATTTTTTAAGTTATTAACAACCCTATTTTGTCTATGAGGAACTTCTCCCTTAGGACTATCATTATTAAAATTAGCAGAGTTCTTTTTTCTACTTTTATATTTATTAAAATCTATAATATTACTAGCAGATCCCCTATGAGATGATTTTGAAGAAGAATTACGAGAAGAATCCTTATTCTTTACATCATTATTTTTTTTATTAGTATCTTCTAAATATTCATTTTCCTCTGGCATTATATCACCCACTCTCTACTAAATCTAATAGATTATTAAAGTAATAACTCTACTTCATATTTAAATACAGCATCAACATAAAAATTAATCACTTGATTATTACTATTTGTAATTCTATATAAAGAATCTGTAATTCTATAATCAACAACTTTATTAGTATAGTAATTATTTATTAAATCATTTCTAAAAGTATTAAAAGCATCCTCACTTACCTCATCCTTATTTCTAATTCGTTTATAAGCCTCTGCACTATCATTAACTACTAAATTTTTAAAATGATTATAATATATAGTTGCAAGCTCCTTATCAGGAATATCTTTTACTTCATAACTATTCACTTCGCTCTTTGACTGAACATTACTAAACTCTCTTAATTCATCATTATTAGGAAGATTTCTTTCCGCTTCTTCTATACCTCTTATATTATAGAAAATTAAAAAAATAATCAAGGAGATAAATATTATAAATACAATAATTTTAACATTTTTTCCCATTAAGAATCAACCTCCCCTATTTTATTTAAATACATAGTCTCTGAAATAGGTTCTATTGCAAAAGTTAATTCATTCTCATTAATTGTAACTATATAATAAACATATTCTTGAAAAGTTGAATCATATAAAGTCTCTAATCTAAGCACTACTTTAACATAATATTTATAAATATTATTATATGAACTAAACTGATAAGCTTCCTCCAAACTACTACTTATATTAGTATCATAATTACCAACAAAGTTATAAATATTATCATTAGTAATATTATTTCTAGAAACGTAATCTGCAGATAATATTTTTAAAATAGACTCACTATTTTTAGATGTAACATAAGAGAAGTACTTAGAAATAGCAGAATCTATAGTAAAAAAGCGATTAACATCAGCAAGAGCTGTAACAGATGTATTTATTTGTTGATCCTCAGTTTTCTTTTCTATCATTTTCGTATATATAAATGTACTAACAAGAATAATAATAAAAATAACAACTATAGACAATTCTATTTTTTCTACTTTTTTCATAGCTTCCTCCTACAATCCAAATATTGCACTTCTAAGTTCTAACTTTTCTTTTAATTGCCATGCTGTATAATCATTTTGTTCACAAACTGTAGTAGCACTACTACTAGGACAACTAGAATAACTAGTACAAACCGGTACAGAAGAACAATAACCTTCTCCATAAATAATATTTAAATAGACACATCCTCCTCGCCCCCAACTACCAGGACTATAGCGATAATCTCCAACCCAAGAATAAACAGATTGCATACCTGCTAAAGTACCCGCTACACCATGTCCCGCTGCATCACAACCAGCTGCCTCTCTTTCACTATTTCTACTTTCAATAGATGAAGCATATCTACCACCTGGTTGATATTCTGCCAAAGTACTAGCATATTCTCTTATTCCTGCACTTAAAGATGTTAACTGAGGTCCGGCACTACAACTTGCACCATTTGGTATTCCAATTCCCCAAAAATTATAAAGGCCACCACATTTTTGCCAAGCTTGTTCCGTTCCAGCAGTAACAACAACAAGTTCAGGATTAACCCCTGCATCTAATGAAACATCATAAACTTCTGCAGCATGATCAGCAAAGTTAGTACAAAATGCACTATTACCACTATTAGTACAATATGCTTCCATCTTAGAAATAAATTCCTGTTTTGATAATGATGTTGAGGTTAAAGAAAAATCAACACATCCAGGACGTGGATTATCAATACTTACATAATCTAATGGATCAACTCTATTAGAAATAGTATTACCACCAGATCTAACTTCAAAATGTAGATGTGTACCAGTAGAATCACCAGAATGTCCCATTTTACCAATTACTTGACCTTGTTTAACAGAGTCCCCTGCTCTAACAGTAATACTATTTTGAGCCATATGAGCATAATAAGTATAATTACCATCAGAATGTTCTATAATAACATAATTACCATAACCGCCACCATCACTAGAATTACCATTATCAGCATATCCTGTCTGTGAATCACTTGTAGGATAAATTACTACCCCATCTTTAGCAGCGATAATATTAGTTCCACCAACTCCTAAACTATTAGAAATATCAATCGCTCCATGATTACCATTATGAACGCTATCATCTCCACCGAAATAAGCAGTAAGCGTCGAAGCTACAGGTTCTCCACTTGCAAAAGTAACACCATTTTCAGTTGTTGTCTCAGCACTACCAATAGGCCACCAATAAGAATTACCATCACAAGATGATGTAGAAGTACCCTCTTCTTCTTCAGCACCAATAAACTCTAAATAATCATCAACATAATCATAGACATCTTCAGCCATTCTTGCACAAGTAACATCATCTAAACTACCATCAACACCTTTAAAATAACTAGTTAGGCTCTCTTTAACAGCCTCTTCACTCTTAGGAGTATAAGTAAAACTACCATCTTCATGACTAACCTCATCAAGCATTAAATCAGCAACTTCCCTCATCCTCGCACTTGACATATCATCATAAGAGAAGCCTTCTATATTAGATTGCATTACTGTAAAAGCAGAAGTAATAATTAATTCCGAAAAATCCTTCTCAGAAGCTCTATACTCATCACGTACTTCTTTTAATCTAGAAAAATATTCTGTTTGAGCATCTCCATAAGCTACTAAAGTAGTATTTTTTATATTAAATTCTCTATATAAAGACGTTACCCCAATAAGAAAAAGAGAGAAAACAAGTCCTATTACTACTAGTTTCCCATAATTAAAAAATGATAATTTAAAAGAAGATAGAAATCTAGTTATACTATACTTCTTACTTCTTTTACCATTATTTCTATCTCCTTTCACAAAATCACTACCTTTCTACATCAATTACTA
The DNA here is from genome assembly GCA_946486465.1 of uncultured Mycoplasmatota bacterium. Classification (GTDB taxonomy): domain Bacteria; phylum Bacillota_I; class Bacilli_A; order RF39; family UBA660; genus Onthousia. The sequence continues at coordinate 21,670 of CAMLTY010000005.1, read as the reverse complement.
TTAAAATCCTCCAGCCGTTCCAAATGACTCTAATTCTTCTTGGGTAACAACAACATTTATTCTCATACGTCTATTACCGCAAACAAAGAGTGCTTCACCTTGAGAATAACGTTTAATACTATCTTTCTCATTTTCATTTAAATCTATCAGTAATGATAAATCTTCAACTGCCTGTTTTCTAAGTCCCATAACAAGATAATATGATGAGTTATCAAATATTGCCTTACCCTGAGTAATAATAGCAGGACTAGAAAAATCACTAGGTTGTTGTGTAATAATTATTGTACCAGTATTATATTTACGAGCACGTCTTTGTACTTGAGCAAGGAAATCAGCTCCCTGTTCATTATTAGTACCAAGTAAAACATGTGCTTCATCTACCATTAATATTGTATTAACAGAAGAATCTAGGCATAGACCCCAAGCATATTTTAAGATATTAAAGAATAAAGCATTTCTAATATTAGTATCAGAATTCATAAACTCTTTAATATTAAAGACCATAAAATCACTATCCGCAGTTATAGTTGTCTTACCATCAAAATAGAATTTTAATTCTTTAATTAAAGGTCTAATCTTAAGTTCCAAAGTTTGAATAATATCTTTTTCCCTAGTCTGTTCTGTTAAAGACATAAGTCTACCTCTAATAGTAGCATAAACATCAGAAAAAGTTGGATAATCAGCTGAAGTAAAGTTACTAAAGTCAGTATTAAAATCTATTCCAAATCTTTTATATGTATCTTGAACAATCTCACTAAACATATTTAAGACATCTTCTTCAATAGATGGATCATAATATTTCATAAAAGCTCTAAGAGACTGTAAGGTACGAGTTAAAACAGTATAACCAAGACCTTGACTCATCTCATCATCATCAGCATCAATAATAACTTCTAATGGATTAATGAGACCATATTCTCCACCTTTACCGATATCAATAGTATCTCCTCCAAAAGCCTTAGTCATCTCTTCAAGCTCATTCTCTGGGTCAATAGCAACTATCTGACAACCATTTCTAATATGAGTTCTAAGTAGTAGCTTAGCAGCCGTACTTTTACCTGAACCAGAAGTACCAAGAATAATCATATTAGCATTATTTCTATTATTTTCTTTTCTTATTTGATAAAGAAATTGATTAAATAGGATTACCCCTCCAGAAAAGTCAACTCCAAGTAAAACAGAAAGTCCTGGATCTTTAATACTATCAAAGATAAAAGGATACATCGCAGCGATTGTAGGAGAAGGAATAGGAGTACCAATTCTTTCTTCTATATCTTGGTTAGGAAAAATTGGTAATATACTCTTCAAAACTTTCTCTTGTTCAAAACGAAGAGACACTGCTCTAAGTTCCATAGCATCCAAATAATTTTTAACATTAACTTTTTTAAGTTCTAAATCTTCTTTAGTATCAGCATTTATCATAATATGCATTTGAAAATCAAAGATACGAGACTGACTAGAAGCAAGCATTGAAACAAATGATTCAAGGCTCTCAGCATCTTGTCTAATTCTCTCTTTAGCAGTTTGATCATGTTCTTGACGATATTTCTCACGTAAATCAGCAACTTGTCTATTAATCATCTTAGACATAGTACTAAATGGAACAGGAATATGTTTAATAACTATTTTAATACCACTCATAGATGTTAAAGTCGATAAGTATCCAGGTGAAATAAAACGAGGATATGATATAACAGACAAAATAGTTGCATACTTATCACTTATAAAGAAATCACTTGGATTAAATTGTAATCCTTTAGGTGCTAATTGACTTTTTATACTTATACTCATACAGGCATCACCGTCCCAAACTCAGTATTAACTCCTCCATTCAAGAAGTTTTCTAAAACTATTCTTAAGTCATCATTACTAACTTGTGAAGCATTTAAACCACAGCTTGCAAGACCATTAATAAGCATTCTAACACGTTTCTGTAATACATCTTCACTAGTATCTTTAAATAAAATAAAGTACTCAGTATCAACAATATTATTATTAGTAAACATATTACCTTTATCTATATCTTGTAAAATAAGTTTACGAATAGCAGGAGATGTTGCATCGTTATATAATAGTTGTAACTGTGACATATAAACAGAAATATCAACAGGTCTATCTGCAACAACTAACCAAAACTCAAAATCTATCATATTATAAAAGTTTTTAAGACTAATCATTACATTATCTTGATCTTGTTGATCAAGGATAAATATATTACGAGGAGTAATTTTAACTCCAGTAACTTTCTGTTTACCTTCACAAATTATATAACCATTTTGTATACCAGTAATAGGCAACCAATCTTCAGTATACTGACTACTTGCTACTTTGGACATCTTTGACATCTTTAACACACCAACCTTTCCATACATAATTCCTTCTATTAGTTAAGAAAGTATAAGCTTCTATAATAATTGTTAAAATATTATGATAATTAGGAATAGGAATAACAAGAAAAGCAGAAATTAAACCAGGCATAACCACAAGAATAACTTGCCAATTAGAAGACATTGGAAAAGTCATCAACAAGACAAGAGAAATCAAGACCCCAGTTCCTAACAATATCAAATCGAAAGGTTTAAAGTAACCAAGAATAAGTTTACCACTCTTTGTATTAGCAGGGATTAAATAATTATTCACTATGTATCACACTCCTTTTTATTGTTTAGAATATTGTTGATTAGCTTTTCGTGCACTATATTTAGTTGTATTTTTAATATTACGTGCTGCATCTGCAGCAGTAAACTGAACAGCCTTGAATGATTTAACTGCTTTAGCAACCTCACCTGCATCTAAGTTTTCATCAACATCTCCAAATAATTTTAAATTACGACTTCTATCAATACCACGAAGGTTCTTCAAATCAATTTGCATTTGTGATGCAAAAGGTCCATCTGTATATCTACCAGAAATAACATCACCTATTAATTGTTCCTGAGCATCCTTATACGCATTTCTTGCCATAGTTAACTCGGCTTCGCTAACACCATCAGCATTTTGTAAAAGTTCATATCTTTCTTTCAAATCCTTAACAGTTTGACCAGAAGCATTTTTCCACACACTATCAGCATCAGATTTAGCAAAAATACTTTTAACAAGGCTAGAAGCTTCGTTATATCCTTCAACTTGATTATCCATTTTATCAACAGGAGACATTCCTGTCATAGCACTTGAAAATTTATCTAATCCTCTACCAAATAGAGTAGAATGTGCAGCACGTCTCGTCATATTTCTTTGCATAGCCGAATAGACAGCACCTGGAACCTTTTTATCAGTAGTAGCTAAAGTTCTACCACCAACAACAGCTCCTCCTATGCCACCAGCAACTCCAGAAGCACCAGCTCTTAAAACAGATAACGCACCTCTACCAATTTTTCCAGGTGTACTTTGAGCCTTATCTCTAAACTCCTGTCCTTCCTGCCAACCAGCCCTAACACCAGTAACAACAGATCCAGCTAAACCTCCTGTTAAAGCCGCAGCACCTAACATAGTACCAATACCACTAAATAACTTTCCATCGCCTTTTATACCAAGCATATCTTGAAAAAACTTAGGAGCTTCTTTCATAAATACTAAAATACCAATTATAATAAATATATTAGCAAGACCAGTAGTTAAGGCATTTGATGTATGTACCCAAGTAACTAAATCTCCATCTCTTAATAAGATTATCAAATATATACCAAAATATATGATTATTAATCTAATAAATAAGCTTAAATAAGTAGAAGTTAATGTCTTAACCCAATTACCAAAAGCCCCATCTTTTTCTTGGCCTGGACTAATATAAGAAATAATAGGAACAGGGGCAATTAATCTTAATAATGCAAGTTTAATAGCCCTAACAGCAACATCTAAAGTAAATCCTATTATTATAATAGTCATTACAATAGCAACAACCACGCCACCAAATCCCGTATAACTAAAAGCATATGTTTCTCCATTTGCATTACAAGTATCATTTATATGGTCTAATAATGCTCCAGAAGTAACTAAAGGATTAAAATAAGGTCCTACAATATCAGGACAAGCTGCAGCCTCTTCATAATTAGCAGCTGTTATATCATCATAGCCATCATTTAAAGTTGGTGTAATAAAGGCTTTAGCAATATCTGAAGTAATAACATCACCAACATTTTGCATACCATTTAGTTGAAGTCCTCCAGAATTTGAAGCTGTACTCGCAGTTCCCGATCCAAGAATTAATTTACCTAAAATATTATCTTCAACAACACTATTTTGAAATTGATATAAAAGTCCAAATAATATACCATTGTTCTTAATTTGTTCATTTAAAGGATTACCATTTGTATTTGGAATATCAATAGGTACAATAACAGATAATAAGATTAACATAATTGCAATTCTTTTAACAAGAGAAGCAGCACCTTTTTGTTTATCTTTGAATAAATCGGGATTTACAATAATCTGTAAGAAGGTAATAGTTAATCTAAAAATCATAAAAATACCTAATATCATTTGTATTCTCGAATAAAAGGTATCTATAACATCACCTTGAAAAAAACTAGCATTTGCAATAGTAAAAAATATATTAAAAATACCATTCAAAAAGAAATATCCTATACTATCTAATATAGCAAGAAAACCTCTACAAAAATTTGCAAGAAAACCTGGGTCACTCCAAAACATTTCTTTCACTTCTCTTTCATTAAATATCTATCATTTACTATTATATCAGAGATAAAATCAAAGATAAATAGCAATTAAGAACAAATATATAACAATTTTAACTATATAGTACAAGTAGTAGCATTAATAAATGATAATAATAACTGTACTAAAGTAGGTACTAAAAATAAACATATAGCAACAACTAATCTAATAACTAATTTAGACTGAGCTTCTTTCATTGCTTTCTCATCAAATCCTACTACAGCTTTTATAAAATCTATTGCACTAAGTAAAACTACTAAAATAGGTCCTATTATTTTTATATAATTTAATATTGTATAAAGTATCCAACCTACAGAACCAGGATCATTTATATCAATAATATCATTACATTCTAATCCAGGATCATCAAAATCTTCCCTATTTAATCCCTCTTCAAGGTATTCCCAATCTTCATCTCTAGCTTCATCAGGATCTTCATTTCTATTACTACCATTATTACCAGTTCCAGACCTTAAATCAAAATGAACAACATTACCGGTTGGAAAACTAATATAAATAGTTGCAGGACATGTATCTACTGCATTAAGACTGTCAGCAATATCAACACTTTTACCACTGTCAGGGTTCATTATTACATTCCATTTATCATTATTTCTTGTAAAAGTATAACGTACCTGTTGCATATAGTAAAAACAACCTTCTTCTTTCTTTTCTAATTTTGCATATCTTTTCGTTTTTTTTGTCTCTGAAAAAGTAATACTACAAGTACCCCCATGTGGAGTTTGAACTAAAACAAAAGCAGGACATTCACCAGCATCATAAGAAACTGTCTTTCTACAACTAAGTCCATTTCTAGTAAAAGAACCACTTAGTTCGCCATCTTCATTAGTAAAAACACTACCATCAGCATAAACACAATTAACAGAAGATCCTGATAAATGAGTTTCATTAGAAGATGCCTCATCCGCATTAACAGTAATTATATTAAAAGCTAAAACACTTATAACTAGTACAATACCAAATATTTTCTTCTTCATAAAAGGTCCACCTCAATCATGATATTAGTATATCATTAGATGAAAAAAATAGCAATTAATACATGCTATTCTAAAAACATTTTACATTTCCATTGGATTATTCCAACACTCACTCCATTTAATTAAAGTTTCATTTTCAGTAATACTTCCTACCATTGAAAATACTAAATTAACAACAGTTACAAAGAAAAATATTAATAAAGCATAAACTAATCTCTTAACAATCCTCTTTAATAAATCTTTATTTTTTTTATCATCACTACTAATAACTGCTTTCCCTAAATCAAAAGTACAAAGTACTATTAATATAATAGGTATAGCAATCTGAATAATAGGAAATACTCCCTCTTTAATAACTCTAACGATAGCATCAAAACCATAACAATTACTATCTATATTTACAACAACTGTATCTAATATACTTATCATATTAACACACACCTTTTTCATATAGAAAAAAATAGCAACTTAATTGCTATTAACTTATTTCAGCAGGATTATTCCAACAGTTACTCCACTGGGTTAAAGCCTCATTACCAGTAATTTGTCCTATCATAGAGAACAATAAATTAAGAAGTGTTACAATAAAGAATACTAATATTGCATAAATACATCTCTTAATTAATTTAGATTGAGCCTCTTTAACTGCTTTATCATCACTAGATATAACTGCTTTTCCTAAATCTAATGTACCTAAAACTATCAAAATAATAGGTATACCTATTTGTAAAATAGGGAATAAACCATTCTTAATAATTCTAATTAAAAAATCAAATCCACGACAATTACTTTCAGGATCAGCTGTTATATTAGTTAAAACTTGCATCATATTCATAAAATCTCCTCCACTTACAATAATAATATACAAATTATTCCAATTTGTCAATTATTACCGCTTAAATAAGCCAAATATTTTACCCCCACTCTCTTTTTCCTTAGTTTTATTAATAAGTCCTATCTTAGATAGAAAATCTCCAAGCACAGGATTCTTAACTCTATCATTTAATGGTGGAATATTATAAAAGACTTTAGTCTTACCTTCATATTCGAAATCCATAATATCACTATTAGAAAGTAAACTCATATTTAAAACTATCTTTTTACCTTTTAACTCATCAAATATTCGCCTATCTCTTTTCATTAATTTATTAAGTCTAATACTAGAAGGCTCTATTAAATATAAAACATCATTACAAGCCCCTTCATTACTAGAATCATTCAAATCTATCAATATTATTAAGACATCATTATGCTTAACAATCTCAGTCATTAAATGTTCATCATCAACAGAAATCATATTACTACTATTAAAATATAGAAAATCATGCCTATTAACTTCAATAGCAATTACACTCATACCATAAGACTGTTCCAACTCTTTTTTTAACATATAAATAAGTGTAGTACTTCCTGCATGATCAGTAATATTTTTAATTCCAATAATTCTAGAACCAGAAACTACTTTTTCATTAATAGTTGTAGATAAATCATTAAGTTGCTGAATATGAGCTACATCTTTATATGTATTGGGATGATCTAAAAAATATTTAATTCCATCAACAGTTGTAGTAAAATTATAAATCCCCATTGAAATTATTTTAGATAGGTAAGCACTAGAAGTTGAAGCTTCTGTATTAGGAAGCAAAAGAATGATTTTATCAGCATCGAGACCAATAGATATTTTTTGGATATTAGTTATATCCTCATAATCTTTAATTGCCGTAATATCTAAAATCATTCTTGCATAAAAGAAGTTCTTGAACATTTCAACAATTTCATCAGCTGTATGAACACCATCAACACTCTTAATAACATCAATATCTAAAGTAGATAGCATTCCTTTCGCTTCATTAGCAATTATAACGTTCAATTATATCACTCCTTTTCCTATCAATAGATTGTCCTAGTTTCACCTACAACTCTTAAAAAATTCCCTAATCCTAAGATATTATTAATTACAGGAATATCAATATTAACAAATGTAACAACTGTATAATAAGTACCCTGTCTTTCTCCATCACCATCATTAGTAGTTACATTATGTGGAACATAACACCATCCATTATAGTTAGGACACTCAGCATCAGGATTATCATTTTGAAAATTTAATAGTTGTTGATTATTTACATTATAAGTTATTTGATTAATATAACTATTTATTTTCTCAAGTGCTTCATCATTATAAGGGCCTTCATATTGTTCAATAATATTAACGATTTGATTCTTAACTCGAAATGCTCTAGTATAATTGACAGAATAAGCCATATATCCATTAATTAAAAGAACAAAAGCTAATATAATTTGTAAAGTAAAAACTTGTCCTATTGCATCTCTCATTAATTATCACATCCTAACATATTTCTTATCTAACTATTTAACAGTGTTAATTTGAGAATTAACATTATCATTCCAACTATTTTGGATTGCTGGTTGAATAACATTAGGCCAGAATATTGCAAAAAATGCAGCAATAACACCAATTAATACGATAGTTACTACAGTCATGTTTAACTCTCCAGTTGCTTCCTTCATTAAACATCTCTCCTTTCATATCTTACAAATATAATTATAACAAATAATTTTAATTTTGTAACTACTTTTTATGCAATCATTGTTAACATTGACGCCAATATTACAATCATAACACTAACACCAGTTACAACAAGCATAATCATTGTCTGATTTCCCATATGATCAAGACGCTCTTTATATTTAGTTTCTCTTGCCTTTTGTTGAAGATTAGAAACCGTTCTAGAAAACATTAAAAGTCTCTCTTGCTTCTTCTCTTGCCCACCAAGACCTAAACGATATAAAAGACGCATCATTCTCATAGAATCCCTAACTGGATATGTGTTAGCAAAATCCATATATGGATTTATACTAGAATCACCAGAATTAATCTTTTCAATTAATTCTCGAAGCCCAGGTTTAAAAATATCAGGAGCATCATTTATACTTTTACCAATCGCCACAGGCACAGTATAATGTTGTATCAATATTTCTAAACTCTTTAAATAGTATGGCAACATTATATCAATTTGATGCAAATGAGCTTTATAATATTTTTTTAACTGCATATAAGGCATTTTAAAGACAAGAGCAGCTACTAAAATAGCAAGAATAACATTTAAAGCCGTAACATTATCAATAAATATAAACATAAATACAAAGAAAACACCAATAGCCCAAATCACTCTCTTTTGGAATAATACATTAGGAGTAGCACTGTCACCATACTTAGCATAAACAAGAAAATCATAATCAGACTCTCTTAATATTTCAAAATACTTTTTATTATCATTAATAAATTGATTTTTATCTATTGTTTTATTATAAACTAAAATAAATAAAATTATTACTGCAACAAATACTATTTCCATACTTATTCAACCCCCACATTCTCATTATAATATCTTTCCCCTTTTAAAAGGAAATAACAATTAAATATAATAATAAAGTGAAGCACGATTTGAACCCAAATACTTTTAATTAGTTCAACATAACTATCGCTTCCAAGCATATATTGAATAAGCATAACTAAAAGAAACAGCATAACTCCATATTGTAAAAATTTTCTATGAAAGGTCGCTCTATCCATTCTATCTCTATATACACTCTCAACAAGAGTATCGATATCAAGTTGCATATTTTCCAAACTCTCTCCAGTATCCCTAGCTCCTTCTTTAGTTATTTGTAAAAATAACTGATGCATATTTTTAACGATATAATATGGATACTTATCACTAAAAAACTTTAAAGCTCCATCAATCGCTCCATCTTCATATGCCATATCAATCATATGATTAACGTCAGTTAGAACAGGATCTTCTAAAACTCCCGAATCTCTAACCCCTTCAAGCGATTTAACAAAACTTTGTGTAGTTGCAAATTCCATAATAACATTAGTTGTATATATTTGAACTTGTTCAAATATAAACTCACTATAAATTCTTTTACATCTTAAAAAAGATAAATAAGGCACAAATGATATTGTAATAACTACATAAATCAATGATACTACTATATTATAGAAATATAAATAAGTAACAACTAAAGCAAAACCACCCATAATTAAAATTTGAATAAGATATTGCCTTGCTGTATATTCTTGTCCTAACTGTTTAGTCTTTTCCCTTACTACTTTATAAGAGTAAGGTGCGAATTTATCATATATTGCCTGTACTTGATCAGTAATATATTTAGAAACATTTTGACCCTTATAATTTCTATATAATAAAACAATAAGTGCAATTACTAACAGTAAAAATAGTACCATAAAACCCCTCCTTTCTTTAAACTATCTCAGTATCATTAGCAAATGATACTTGAGTAGTATTATTAACTTGATTAACATTATTAAAGTTAGGAGACTCCACTACATTAACAGATTGTTGATTAAAATTAACAGAATTATCAACAGCATTAACAGCATCATCAATATTACTCATTGAATCACCTTTAGTAAATAAATTATCAATAAAAATATTTTGATTTTCAAGATATTCTTTCAAATGTTCAGTAGGCATATTTTGTACTGGTGCTTTACCAAAAGTCTTTTGATAAAGAACATGAGTCTGAGGTTTATTATCATCATCAACATAAAACTCTACAACTTCATCAACTTCACGATGGAATTTACCATATTCTTTACTATAATATGCTTTAATATGAACACCCAATTGAATATAACGGTAAATTGTTGTTAAAAATTGATCTACATCTATATCACTTTCCAAAAGTGAATACATACGATAAGGGATAGCACTAGCTTTATCAGCATGAATTGTAGATAAAATATTATGTCCTGATGATATAGAGTTACGAACAGCTGTAACCGCTTCAGCACTACGAACCTCTGATAACAAAATCCACTTAGGGTTTTGTCTCATACAAGTAACAAGGACCTCGGAATAACTAGCTACATTATTAGTTTTCATAGCAACAATATCACGATGTGGAAATATCTTATCCAAATGAAGTTCCAAAGTATCTTCAATTGTAATAATCTTCTCGTCCTCTTTAGTATGGCTAGCAAGATATTTAACAAATTCTGTCTTACCTGAACCAGTCTCTCCACTTACCATAATATTACAATGTCCTTCAACACATTTCATTAGGATATCATGAATATTGGCAGTAAAATAATCTTCGCTAAGTAATTTTTCTCTTGATAATCTAATCTTAGCAGGAGTCTTACGAATAACAACTGCTATTCCATTAGTTGCAATAGAATCATGAACAAAGTTAAGACGAAGTTCTGTAGATTCAGCATCAAGAAATGGATTAGCCCCATTAAATGTAGTTCCCATAACATTAGAACACTGAAAAGCTAATTTTTCTACAAAAGAATCACTTATTCCTTCTATTTCAACTCTCTTAGAACCTTGAGATAAAGAACGAACCCATATCTGTCCATGATTGCAATAAGAAATATCCGTTATATCATCATCTTTAATTAAAGGTTCAAAAAGTCCAAAATCCAGTTTATCAAATATGGAATCGTTCATAATCTAAATCACTCCCTTATTGTTGCGTATAGGCTAAATCTTCTTCAGTCATCGCTGTAACATTATTAATAAAGTTTCTTAAATCTTCACTAGATAAAGTAACATCTCCTGGCTCATCTGCTAATGATTCTGCTGTAGGAACAGGTATAATCTCAGACTCATAAGCTCTTAAGAAACTAGCTTTACGAAGCAATATATGATATTCTTCAGGAATAGCAAAGATAATCTGAGCCGGTACTGTCTTATCATCTAAGTTAGCAAAAACATTATTACCACTACTATCAAATACAGCAAGAACTTTAACATTAGACAATAATTTACCAACCATAATTCTATCATCAGTAACAATCGTACCATCAGCATTTTGTGCATTTTGAACTTTTAGATAAATATCAATATAATTACCAGGATAAATAGAATTACTATAAGTACTAGCCATATCAACATCTAAGTTATATAGTACATATCCTTTAGGATAATCTAAAATTATACTATCAGGTAATTGTTCACGAGATACAACACTTCTTTTATAGAACAAGCTACCTTCAGGAATAACGCTATCACCATTAGAATACATATCAATAACATCCGCACTATTAGTTATTATATTATCATTAACCATAGACTGAGGAATTTCCATAGTACTAACCATATCTTCTGTAATTTGTGTTCGAGGATTAATCTCTTCAATTGCATAAGGTACACTGACAGGTGTAATCGCTTGATTAATACGCATATTATAACCAACATAGAGTACTATAATAGCAATTATTACACCAACAACAGTAACTGTATTTTTATTAGTTAAGAATTTCTTTATTCCAACAAGTAAATTATTCATAAAATCCCTCCTTATTCTTACTCATCAACATCACTATAATCAAGTTTACCTGCTCTAGTCATATCTGTTACATACTTATTCTCATAATATCTAGATTCTAATATTACATTTACTCTATTAGTAAGTTCAACAGACTCCCCATTTATACTAGCAGCAGTATCAGACTTAACCAAAATACTAACTTTAGGTGGTGTTTCATTTATATCATAAAAACCAATATCATAAGTTCTATTATTAGATACATTTTGAGCAAAACGTCTAATAAAACTTTCAACAAACTTTTCTTTATCAATTCTAAGCAAACCGCTTAAGCGGTAATAACCAACATCAACTGCATCAGTCATTGCCGCTTCTGCTGTTTCTCTTAGCAAGTAATAATCAAGCTCATTACCTGTCTGATAGTTCTGAACAATATTAACAACTCCAAAAGTAATAACAGCTAAAAGAATAATACCAAGAACTAACATTGCTTTATTCATATTATTCAGCTCCTTTCAAGATAGTGGATTCTGCCATATATTCATTGTAACAACTAGTTGTAGTATCAACTACATTAACGCAAGTACCATCGTCTTCATTATTACATCCAATTAAACCACTCTTTAACAATTCATTACTATTAAGAACTTTATGAAGTAAATAGCTCTTATAAACCGTAATACCTGAAGTTTTATTACTACCAGCATTTAAAATTATACCTTTCTCCTCAGCCGCAATACCTGAAGGTTGAACATAGCTATCATAATCAGAATTATATTTTCTAACTTTATTCATAGTTTCTGGTGTAAGAACAATATGATAATCAAGATATCTATCATCATCATAAATACTATCACCTAAAGCCTGAATTTGATTTATTAAAGTAACTGGTTGTACCAAATAATCAGGATTTTCTAAGTTAGTCGCTGCACAAGTCCAGTTAAAGCCTATCGCTCTACTATCAGTATCAGCAACTTTAACAAAGTCATTGTTTTTTAAACTCTCAACCTCATTTATTAAGTTAGAAGCTACTATATCTTTACTAGCATCAGTAGAACTAGTTTGTGTAACCCTATCTGGGAATAAATTATCAAGAGAAATAGGTCTATAATCGTAATTATTTATTGGCGGTTCTTCCTCACTATCTCCGTCTGGATCACAATCTGGCCAATTAGGATCAGTTGGAGGACATCCAGGATTTACGATTTCATCATTAGGATTTGGAATACACTCTTCTTCTTTAGGATCACATGAAGTAGGATTATCTAAAGCATAGAAACAGCTAACATCAAAATTCCAACCAAAGTAACCATAATTATCTATATGACCATTAATATTCATCTCAGTAACATCTTCTATCGCTTGTTTTTGACTATCTGTAAGAGCATTAGGATTTCCGTTTTGATTTACTTTCCAATCATACCAAGCTGTATTAACTGGAACCGAATTTAATTTAGTACAATATTGATTACCAACATAAGTATAGAAATCTTCACGACCAGGATCCATAGAATGAACAGGCATACCAGTCTTATTATTAAGCCATGTACCAGGGAAAGTAATTATATTATGATAATGCCATGGATCATCTTTTCCATCCTCACATGAACCATCTGTAAGAATAACCATATCAGGAAAATCACCAGTGACATTAGTACTATTTAATTTTTGTGAAGAAGAAAATTTTTCTTCATCGTCGTCAGTGTTATTATCATTATCAACATTATCAACAACAATCTCATAACTTGTCGTTTCATTTGTACAAGTAGCAGCCTTTTGTTCACAAGCTTGCTTTTTAGACATATATTCCTGAACCTCTTTCTCATATTGTTCTTGAGCAAGTGTTTCCGTCAAGACAGTATCAGAACCGCAACTTCCTGACCAATAACATGAATCACTACAATAATATCCACCATAGTTCTCTCTTAAAATACCATTACCATCAGGATCATATCCATTAGCACCACCACTATAAGAGTAAGTACCATTCATCATATTAATAGTCTTTTGTGTTTGAGCAAGACTTCTAAAGTAATAAGGACCAAGAGCACTAGGACAAGTACCAGACTGAATCCAACTACCATTGCTATAATAGCCTCCAGGATATTTCTGTCTTAATTCATATAACTGTTGTGCATTAGACCAACTACAGTTATTAGCCATCTTTCTAGCTTCATAAAAAGTATCAGTTGGTACATATAATGGACTAAGAGCCTTTATTTCATCTTTTGTAAAAGTACCATCATTTGCTGTTTTAGTAGAACCACTATTTTTATATACCTTATAGTAACAACTATCTATACATTTTTGGGTATATTTACCACCATCACATGACTTTACACAACTATCAAATTCTTCATTAGGACCACCTGCATCATAAGAAGAACTACCAGAAACACATACAGGTGCAGGATAACATACTTGCTTTCTTGTAGGTGGAGCAGCTGTATAACTAGAATCACAAGTTACTTTAGATTTAATTTCAATTAAATATTGAAAGCACATACCAGCTTGTGTCGCTACAGGATCACTAAAATTAACTTCTATCTCTTCTTTACAAGTGACTTTACATCCAGCCCCATCATCATCTGTACCAATATGATAATACTTATGCATAGTTTCATAATTATTATTACTAAAAGCATCACAAACAAGTTTTTCTGTATTTTTAACATCTGAAACTTCTTTATAAGAATCATCTATTGTAATATCAGTATTACTACCAGAATTTATACTATTATATAAAGATTCAGCAGTATCAATCCATCCTTGTACTTCTTCCCTAGAGTAAGAACTATAAGTTTGAGTAGAATAACAATAAGGAACAGCATTTTGCATCGTAGTATTATTACCCCATTTATTACGATAATTAACACAAATTGAATCATAATATAGTGGATTATCTATAAGTCCCTCATTATTAAATTCAATTTTACCAATCTCTTCACCAGCATTAGCTAAACAAGGATCACTCATCTCATCTTGTAAATAAAAGTAAATTAAACCACCATCAGATACTGTAAAACTAACATTACCACCATTTTCTAAACTACCAGTAACTTCATTTGTAGTATCAGCATCTTTTAGAAACTTATAATCTAAATTTAAACCAGAATTATTTGTAAGAGTCGTTGTATCACCATTATATTCAACACTTATTTTTGTTAAGTATTCATCTCTAAAATCTTCTGCTGAACATACAGGATTATTCTCAGCATTAACATCATTAACATTAGATAACCATACACCAAAACCTGCTGTAGCAATAACTAATGGAACTAATAATAATTTAAACTTCTTCATCATTCTCACCTTCTTTCATCTTTTCTTCAATTACCTTGTAATTGTCATTAATTTCAACCGTAGAATACTTCATATTTTCTCCCTCCCTTAATTTTCTAGCATCTACTCTGAACGAATAAGTACCGCCAGCTCCATAAAGTCTAGTACACGTATACAGAGTTAACAGCATATCATCAGAACTAACATCAACATCCATAGTATACATACTCTCTTTGTTTACTTTTTTAATATAATCTTCAAGTTCTTTCTTAGTAAAAGTATCATAATAAGACATAGACTGTGTCTCATCAACTAAAGATACGCCATATATTCTATAAATAGATGTTTCACCACTAGGATCAGTAAACTCAATAAACTGATTATCTTTAATGAAATCAGGATAGATAAATGACATAAGTTGTTCAAAATAAGTCATTGTATCATCACCAACTATAGGATTTTTAGAAACATTTCTAATATTATGCGAAATATAGGTAAAATGATTGCTATTTTCATCTGGAAATGAATTAGTCCAAGCAAAATTAAAATCACTAACCGATACATCTGCTGTATTATTTCTAGCTACTAAAGGTAAATCTATATTAGTCCCTTCTACTCTAAGCCATCCTACTATATCATAGTCTGTTTTTTTCGCTTCATTTATTTTAGCGGTCTCATCAATTATTTTAAAATCGCTTCTATTACTAAAATTTTGATAAAGCAAAAGTAAACAAGCTACAACAAAAATAACAATAATTCCTAAAATAAGTAATACTCTCTTTTTAACCTTCATAAAACACTCCCTTAATCTATAAGTATATATGGTTCAGAATAAGTTCCCTTCCCTGATTCTATTATAACATCTTTATCAAAATATGCCATAACTTTTACACCAGCTTGTAAATTATCTGAAGCAGTTGAATAAGTTACAGTTCCTAAAGATCTAACAATTACCTTTGTATAATCACGTTTAGAAGAATCTCTCAACCAATACCCAGAATCACTAGCTATACTATTTCTAGCACTAAATATATCAAATGTTGATGGAATAGTTATTAACAAATCATAATTTTTAGTATCTTTCTTTCCTTCATAAGTAATATTACCACTATAGATTGGAACAGATATCTTCTTTTTAACAAATAAAGACGTATCTATATATCTTGTCATATCATTTTTTATTTTATAACCAATATTACCTTCTTGATTAGGATTATAAACTTTCTTTTTATTTCCGTTTGTATAACCTACATCTACTTGTTGACCACTTGATTTTAAGACTGAATCCATAATAACTTCAGTTGTGCCATCATCTAAGATATTACTTATCCTAAATAAATATCCAGAATAGCTAATATATTCGCCTACTTGTCTTTTATTTAAATCACTGCTTCTTTTCGCTGTCGCCAAATTTAATATAACATAAGGATCACCAAAAGTTCCATCTCCATCTAAAATAGTTGTTGAAGATTTTAAAGTCAATGCCGGAACAACATTTAATAAATTTGTATTTTCTGAAGCAATAATTGTATTAGGATAACTATCAGTGCTTGTAATTGCCCAAGCTTTATTATTATCAGCAAAATTTGCATACCAAGTAAAATTACTTTTATCAAGATAACTTCTTGAACCATCAAAGCTTAAATTGTAATCTTGTAAAGATAAAATACCAACTTTTCTTTTTGCAGTTTCTCTACTACATTCTTTTGTGGTAACATTATCACTGCTAAGTGCATCATCACACCATGAACTCGATTTTACTAAATCTTGATATTCAGGTTCCAACAAATTATAAAAATAATTATTTAGCCATTTATCTAAAGCACTATCTTCAAATTTTCCATTGTTAGTATAGTCAACATTAGCAAGAGCATCATTACTTACAATAACAACACTATCATCATCATTAACCCTTACAATTCTAAATAACATATTATTAAAATATATATAATTATTGGAAACGTCGCCTATATAATAACCATCAGGAGTATTTTCTTTAACTGTAGAAGATAAACTTTGTAAAACATTTACCTTTCTAGTAACAGTAGTTTTATTTTCAAGGCTATCAGTAATAGTATAAGTAACTTCATATGTTCCTACAGTCGATGTATCAACATCGCCTTTAATAATAACCTTAGATACATCTATATTTCCATCTACATTATCAACAACGCTTTTAACACCAGGTTCTTTATAAGTATCGCCTCTACTAATAGTCATATCAGAAGAACCATTAAGAGTAATAACAGGACCATCATGATCAACATCAGATTCATAATTTCCACATTTCAAATATGTATAGTAAACATACTCTCCATTTCTATTAACTGCCTTAACATTAGAATTATTCAAATCACACAAATTATCTCCGTAAGCTTCATAAAGTCCTTCTAAATATTTCTGTTTAACTAAAGTATTTAAAGAAACAGAAATCACCCGTCCTTCATCCTTAGGAAGTCGAGCTTTATTAATCTCATAATATCTTATACCAGCTTCTTCTAATAATTTTTCATTGTCTCTAAAAACCTTTCGAGGATATAAGTATAAAAACCAAATCAACAAAAGAATAACAACTATAATAACAACAAAAGAAATAATTAAAATTATCTTCTTCTTATCAAACTTTTTCCTCTTTTTATCCATAAAAAACTCTCCTTTAATTTAATTGATAAACATATTGTCGATTTCTAAAGGTAAAAACTAAAGATATAGTTTTATCTGTATCTGCATCGTTAGGTACACTATAATAAGCATAATTACCATTATAGTTAGAAACCAAAGAACTAGGTGTTATACTCTTACTCTTTCCATTTTTATCTTCATACTTAATTTTAGCATATATATTTGAAAAGTCAACAAAACTTTTTCCAGTAAAATTATTACTTACAAAAGAAATTTCTAAAATTTTATTACTTGATTGCAAAGGTAACTCCATAATTGCACAACCAGTATCACTACAACCATACCTACTATAAGTTGTCTCATTACCAATTTTAACTCCTGTAATAGTCAAAGTAGTTTTATCTTCAAAAGTCATTTTCTCATTTAAATTAACTGTTGATACTACTTCAATATCTCTAACATCTTTAACGTTAAGTTTTGTCTTCTTTAAAATATTATCCATGGAAACATCGCTATAATAAAGAACATATTTACTAGGATCAAGAGAAGCATCCACTCTATAAACTAAAATAAACGTTACCTCTTTACCTGAATCAATCTTTCTATCAGGACTATAACTATTTCCTAAATCTTTAAATTCATCATACTCACGACTTGTATATTTAAACTGATCACTCTTATTCATAACCCTAAATCTATCTAAATTAATCTTTCTTTTACTAGCATTATTTTTAACAGTTACATTCAAAATAAGATATGCACTAGAAGAATTAGTAATAATATCTCCTCTACTATCTCGTGTTGTTAAATAACTATTATTAACAGTAATATCATAATAATTGGCAGAAAAGGTCGTACCTTCTTGATAAGTTTTATGTAAAATTCCAAAATAATAATATGTATAGCCTGTAATAGAAACAAAAATAATTATTATAATAGCGTTACAAACTCGTTTATGTTCAAAATAGACATATCTAACATTTCTAAAAAATCTTTTTATATTTCTTGTTATTTTATCTTTATCAAACTCTATATTAACTTCAAATTCTTCTCTATCTTCTTCTTTGATATCTAAGTATTCTTCATCTTCTTTAAAACCAAACTTTTTTAAATCTATACCAAGAAACCTAATACCAAAAATAATAAATACTGCAAATTGAGGAAGATAAACAATATTTAAAAAATCCCTTCCTGCCATTATTAACTGAATAGAAGACAACTCATCATATGAATCAAAGTAACTTTTTATATAAATGAAAAGAGCGATCATAAAAACATATTCAAATATCGGCACAAGATAAACTTTCCAAGGTTTCTTTTTATAACGCAACAAAACAATTAAAACAATGCTAATAGCAACTACAACAAGCAAGGCAAGTATCAGACCAATACTTATATAATCACTTATAGGTTCATAATATGCATTATAACTTTCTGTCTGCAGAAATTCAGCAACAAATGTCCGTAAAGCAATAAACTTATAAAAAATATAAGCACAGATTATTATTAACAATAAATGTATTCGTTGAAAATATTGAATTAAAAGAGCATATGGCTTTCTTAAAATCATGATTTATGCACCCCTTTATTATAAAAATAGTATAACTTAATTTTTCCATTTTGAAAAGTATTTATTGTTTTTATAGTATTAACTTGTTATAATACATAAGGAAAGTAGTGATAAAATGAAAAAGAAAATTAAATATTTATTAATAGGAATACTAGCTTTAATATTAACAGGGTGCTCTAGTAGCAAGGTTATTACTGATATTGATTATAGCAAATTAGAAGAAATGATTGATAATAAGGAAAGCTTCATTCTAGAAGTTGTTCAAACAGGTTGTTCTCACTGTGAAGAATTTTCTCCAAGATTTAAAGCTGTTTTAAAAACAAATGACCTAACAGCATATTCTCTTAATTTATATAATCTAACTGAAGAAGATGCTAAAAAGTTTAATGAACTAACAACCAGTGTAAGTGGTACCCCTACAGTATTATTCTTTGAAAATGGAAAAGAAACAAGTAATAAAATAAGTGGTGCTGTATCTAATGAGAAGATAGAAGAACATTTAAAAGATGCTGGATATATCAAATAAAGAAAGACTTATAAACAGATATAAGTTTTTTTTTATCGTGTAAAAAAGTATGTAAAATGAATAGACCTATTATTTACAAACCACACTATTTATACTACACTATAACTGTATAAGTTATATACATCGAAAGGAGTGATTTTATGATTGAAAATGATGCAAAAAAAACAGAAACAAGAAGAAAAGTATTAAGAGTTACTGGAATAGTAGGTGCTATTATATCAGGAATATGTTTTCTTTTAATGTTATTAGCAGATGACTTCAGTGCTGGAGCATTATTATTATTTACATTTTGTGTTGTTATGGCAATAATAACAAAAAAGTAATCAAGAAAGGATATGATAAAAATGAAAGACGAAAAAGTTATTAAGTATTTAAAAGAAGCAAATTTTTGGGGTAATGAAAATCTTTATTTTTATACTCCAGCATCTCCTAAGGCGTCAAAACAAGAAAATATATATGGACTAGATGCTTTAACAATTAAATATTATATTATAAATAAAAATGAAAATGGTATCGGTATTATACCATTTGATATAACTGCCAAAAGCATTAAAAATCTAATTAAATTCATCCCAAATTCTGAAATTTCAGGTATTTACAAGGAAAATTATAAAGTCATGTTTGTATTTAAAGGAACAACACTTGGCATAAAACTAAATAATGGAAAAGTTTTAGAATTAGATTATATAGGAAATGAAAACGGTACAGGTCAAGCATTAAATATGTATAAATTTTCTACTTTATACCAAACATCAACAATTAAAGAAAATCCTACCCCTATAAATGATAAAAAACAAGGTATAAATATAAACTTTGCCTTAACACAAAACACAACTATAAATAACAATGATAAAGTATATAAAATAGTCACAGCAAACAATGAAAATGAAAAAGAAAATTATAAAAACTCATATAAAAATTTAATAATTGAAGCTGTTAATAATAAACTACAATACATTTACTTTTATGCCGAAGAAATACCTATAGATAAGAAAATTGCAAAACTAACAACATCTGCTATAATAGAAACTACTTTAGATCTTGAATGGTATTTTAATGATAATAATATTGACTGCTCTAATACAAAAATAATAATTTTAAGTAAAGATGAACAAATACAAGAATTTTACAAAAGTGAATTTAACAAATGGGGATATAAAATATAAAAATAAGTAATGTTTACCACTACTTATTTTTTTTAGCATCTGCCTTTTTTCTTTCTTCTGTATTTAAAATACGTTTTCTAAGTCTAATAAAGTTAGGAGTAACTTCAACTAACTCATCTGAGTTTATATAGTCAAGTGCATACTCTAAAGTAATAGGACGAGGTCTTTTTAAGACAACAGTATGATCACTTCCTGCAGCACGCATATTTGTTAGTTGTTTACCTTTAACAACATTAACTGCAAGATCATTATCGCGATTACATTCACCTATTATCATACCTTCATATACTTCAGTACCAGGTTCAATAAACATAGTACCCCTATCTTCAAGATTACCAATTGCATAAGCAGTAGAGTTTCCATTTTCAACTGAAACTAAAACACCTAACTTACGCTCTCCAATGTCAACATTTTCATATGGCTTATATTCACTAAAAGTATGATTCATTATTCCATATCCTTTAGTCATAGTCATAAAGTCTGTAGAAAAACCAATAAGTCCACG
>CAMLTY010000004.1 GCA_946486465.1 uncultured Mycoplasmatota bacterium | reverse complement strand
AATTCTGATTTTTGGGGGTTGCAGAATCTTTTTTTGATGCATATTTTTTCCTTTTTTTACACAGAAAAAGAGTGAAAACTAATTTTCACTCCTTAAAACTGAGAACTATTGTTGTCCTCTTTCTTTAATACGATATTGACCTTTACTATTTCTTAAAACATTTCCTAATTTAGCACGTCTTACTTTACCATGTCTTAAGACAGTAATTTTAGCAATCTTAGGTGAGTGAATTGGGAATGTTCTTTCAACTCCTACACCACTACTCATTTTACGAACAGTAAATGTTTCACTAACACTACCACCACGACGAGCGATTACAATTCCTTCAAAAGCTTGGATTCTTTCACGTTTACCTTCGATAATCTTAACATCAACACGAACAGTATCTCCAACTCTAAATTCAGGAATGTTCTTATTAATTTGTTTGTCATTAATTTTGTCAATTACGTTCATATAAGATCCTCCTTTACCTATAACCAATGCTCATAACCAAAGAGCCAGCGGAACATTTTTTTGACGTCTTTAATTATATCATAGGCCTAATCATTTTGTAAAGGATTATTTTCACTTATTACTCTAACAATCGCTCTATTAGTAAAATCTAAGCTGTTAATTACTTCTTTCATTGTTGTAATATTCATATTCTTAATAAGTTCTACATAGTTAGTAATAACTTTATGATAATTAATCATATCATCTACTACAGTATCTACAATACTATCGGCATAATCACTTTTAATTACTTCACTAGATATCCAAACTTTTTTAATTCTCTCTAAATCTTCTTCTAATACATCTAAATTATTAAGATAATTCTCTAATTCTTTTAAATATACAGGATAATTCAAAACATCTGCTTCTACCATAAAAGTAACGATATTACCTATATCTTGAAAATAGTAACCACTTCTACTAACTAGATGTCTTTTTCTTATCATTTCTCTAAACTCTGAACTAGCACCAAAGCAAAGAGAAATTAACATATTAAGATATAAGTCTAAGGTAACTTTATTTTTAATAGGAAACTTTGATTTATCCATTTTAAAACCAATAGCAAGTTTTTCTACTTTTACATCTTTTTTTATCTCTTCATAGTCTTTAACTACTTTAACTGGTTCTTTATAATTTTTTATTTTAATATTATCACTTTTCTCTAAATTAAATCTTGCTAGGGTATTAGTAGCAATTTTAACAACTTCATCTGGGTCAACTGCCCCGCCTACTACTAAGAACATATTACTAGGACGATAGAAAGTATTATAACAGTTATATAAGTCATCTTTAGTGATTTCTTTTATACTTTCTATAGTTCCAAGTATTGGTGTATTATAAGGAGATACTTTATAAATATTTTTATTAATAGTTTTATATGCTAAATAATCAGGACTATCATCATTCATCGCTGCTTCTTCACATATTATTCCTTGTTCTTTCTCTACATTTTCATCTGTAAAATAAGGACTATTAACAAATGTTAATAAATACTCTAAGTTTTCTTTCATCTTCTTATTACCAGTTACAACATAACAAGTATTTTTATAACTAGTAAAAGCATTAACATAACTACCTGTCTTAGCATAAAAATCAGAAGGCTTTATTCCATCTTTACTTTCAAACATCTTATGTTCTAAGAAATGAGCGATACCACTAGGAAAAGAAGTCATTTTATTTTTCCCAACAGGAACAAATTCATTAATAGCGGCTCCATAGTAAGTAACATAACTAAAGTAATAATTTTTCTTCTTACTAATCTTATCATTAGGAATAATAATAATCTCTAAACCATTATCTAAGACTTCTCTATAAATAAATTTATCTACATTCTTTATCTCAATTTTCTCCATTATCATCACTTCCTTCTAGAATATAAATTGTATTAATTTTAACTTTCTTAGCAAGAGCGATGATTTCTTCTTTTGTTACCTTTAACATCTTCTTACGTTTAGTCTCAATATCATCTACTCCAAGTAGTTCTATCATATAATAACTCTCTATTATTTGAAAAGGGCTTTCAATAATATCATCAATGGCACTAGTATAGTATTCTTTCGCTTTCTCTACTCTATCATCATCTATTTTACCTGTTTCTAAATCTTTTAATATCTTTTTTATTATATTAACTGCATCCATACTTTTATCTTTAGTAATACCACCTCTAATAATAATTAAATTATCTAATTTATTAGGAGTACTACTAACATAATAGGCAAGAGAATTCTTTTCTCTAACTTCACTAAATAATAAAGATTCTGAACCTCCACCAAGTATAGCATTATATAAAGAAAGAGGATAATTTCTTTCATAATCTGTTAAGTTATTAAGAGATAAAGTTATTATTAAGTTATCTTGTTCTGCTTCTACTTTTTCTTTAATAGTTTTAACTCTAGATACTTTTAAGGGCTCTACTAAAGCTTTTATAGGTTTCTTTTTAAAAGTATTTATCTTAAATTTTTCTCTTATAATATTGGTAATTTTCTCTTCATCTACATCTCCTAAAACAAAGATATCAACAAAGTTATGACTAATAACATTCTTATAGTAATCATATAAGTTTTCTTTAGTAATTTTCTCTAAGTCTTCTAAATAACCAATACCTCGATAACTTATAACACTTTTATTATCTGTAGCTTCTAAACCTTTAATTAAAGCGTAAGTCATTTTATTTTCTACTAAACTACTAAGGTCTGCTTTATATTCTTCATAAACGGTATTAAAGTCTACCTCATCAAAGGCATTATTAGTAACTTTAGGATTAAAGATAATAGAATCTAACAAATCTAAACTTTTCTCAAAGTTACCTTCTTCTGTATATTTATCATGTAATACTTTAAGACTAATTCCAGTATCTAAATAGTTACCTATTCTTCTGTTAGTACTTGATATATTAACAGCATATAAGTCTTGTTCAGCTTTAGTAAGTTCTACTTTAGTTTTATAGTCATTACTTCCTAACATCATCATCCGACTTAAGAAATTACGTTTCGTAATATTTTCTTTTAAGGCTTCTTCTCTAAAGAATATCTTAACAGTAATAGTCTTATAAAGGTTTGTTTTTATTATATGAAGATTATAAGCTCCTAAATCTTTCTTTACATAATCCATACTGCACCTTCCTTTCTATATAATCGCAGCTTCTAAAGCTAGGATAATCATTTGATTTAGTGACTGTTCTCTTTCTTCACTAGTTAGACTCTTCTTATCATAGAAAGAATCAACCACAGTCATTAGGCAAGAAGCTTCTTTGCCTAGTCTGTTAGCCATATAAAATAGTCCAAAAGCTTCCATTTCTACTGATAAGAAATCTTCATCTGGAAAATTGGATTTAAATTCATCAAGAGAACTACTATATAAATCAAACACATCACTAGTAATAGTCTTACCAATTTTTAAAGGAATATTCGCAAGTTTAGCGGCTGTTTTAATATTTTCATTTAATTCTTCACTTGATGTAATAAAATCAACTTCTTTACCATCTAATAGTTTTGGAAAATATGTTTTACAGTAAGCTCCCTCTGATAATACTACATCTAGCACTTTAATATCTTTATTGAATGAACCACTTGTACCAATTCTAATTATTTTCTTTACATCATAGAATTTATATAATTCATAAGAATATATTCCAATACTAGGAATACCCATACCTGAGGCAAATACTGTTACTCTTTTACCTTTATAATAGCCAGTATAGCCAAACATGTTTCTAACTTTATTGACTATTTTATAATCAGTTAAGAAATTTTCAGCGATATACTTAGCTCGTAATGGGTCTCCTGGCATAAGTACTACCTCGGCAATATCTTCTTTTTTACTTTCAATATGAACTGTCATAATAACCTCCTTAAAAAAAGATTATAAAAATGTTAACTTTTTATAATCTTATTATTAACACTTCCTATTAAAATTATAACTTAATTAATTTAAAAAAGGAAGTTAAAAAATCTTAAAAAATCTTAATATGTTAAATAAAAGGTAACTATTCACAGTCTAGAAAATAAATAACTGGAAAAATCAGCCAATTTATTGATTGTTGGCTGTTTTTAAATTTCTAAGTTCAGTAACAGTATATGGGTTATTATCAAATAATCTCTTTATCGCTTCATATTTATTAACACCATAGTTACCACAAGTTTCCGTGTAAGTTATAATATTGGCAAAACACTTAGCAGATTCTAGATTTTGAAATTGATAACTTATCTTCATCTTGGTCTTCAACATTCTAAGTAATCTCTCACATAGATTATTTGAATATGGTAAAGAGAAATCTCTAACCCACTCAGTTATTGGTCCTTTGAAGTCTCTCATAAACTCTAATAGATTCTCTTCTTTAGTAAATTCATATTTATGATTGAACTCTATATATTCTTTAAAAGCATCTTTAATAATAGAGTCATACTTACTATCAAAGTCTTTAATTTTCTTTTCACTATATTCTTTTCTTTTTGTTAAAGTACTTTCCAATAACTCTTTCATTTTGTCTGCCCAATCATGTTTAGTATTTTCTACTATGCTTTGTAATTTCCTTGTTATATATGCATTACATTCTATGTTTTTATAACTATAATCTTCACAATAGTTATGTAATAAATGATCATGCATAACAGTACAATCACTAGGCAAGTTCTGTAATATACCATCTTCATCCATACCTTTAGTATTTTTTGCAAGATGAGCTTTATACAAAACTTCTTTTCCATTAGTATAACCTCTAATACATCCTTTATCTTTTTCTCCTATTTTTGCAACGGTATCATCCCAGTAATTTAATTTAGACTCTAATATCTTTTGTTTTACATCAAAAGTAAAATCTTTAAGCATAGAAGATGCTTTCTTTTGCAGTTTAACAAGGTACCCTTCTTAAAGTAGTGTCTTCTTTTTATTATAGTAATTTTAAAATCTAATTCATCTCTTACTTTAACATTTATTACTTTAATATTTTTACTATTACAATTAGGGCATTTATCCATAGTATGATTTACTTCTTCTGTTATTTCGTCATCATTAAATTTTTCTAATTTATGTTTTTTATGACCAATCTGTCCTCCTTTACTTTTATCAGTTTCTTTTCTTGAATTACATATTTTAGTTTTATATATAGTCTTTACTGCTAGGTAAACTTGAATTGTTTGAGTTAATGTTAAGTCTTTGTTCTAGTTCAAAAATTCTTTGATCTTTTTCTTTTATTATTTTCTCATATTTTTCAGATACTTCTTTAACTGCTTTAGTCAAAGCGGTTTCTAACTTTTTATCAAAACTTTCTTCTAAATATTTTAGTTTAGATGTTAGTGATTTTTTCTCTTCTATTAATTCAGAGTTTTTATCTTGTAATTCTACTAACTTCGTTTCTAATTCATTAACTCTAGTTTGTAATTTACCTAATGTATTTCCCATCTTTAAAACTCCTTTTATTTTCACTATTATCTTATCATATAATTATGGGATTTTATCAGAATAATTGTGTAAAAAAGTAACTATTTCACTTTAGGGATGTGAATAGTTACAAATATATTTGTAAAAACTTATTTATTAGGGCTAACTAATATCTTAACTGCTCCATCATTACCACTAGTTAATCTAAGATAAGCATTTTGTACTTCATCATAACTTACAATATCATCAACAAACTTCATAACTTCTATTTGTTTATTGCTAATTAAATCAAGACAAGTTGCAAATTCTTCTTTAGTATAGGCAATAGCACCTTTTACAGTTAATTCATTCATAACAGCAACAACAGTTGGAATACTAATAGGTCCAGTTGCTACACCTACTAATACAACTACTCCACCTGGTCTAACTGTAACAAGTGATGATGTAACTGCACTAGCATTACCACAACACTCTATTACTATATCAAAGCCTCCATTAGTATCAGTGATTACTTCATTAAGCATATTTTCATCAGTTGCATTGTAATATTTATCAGCAACACCAAGGCTTACTGCTTTCTCTCCTCTTTTGAGATTAGTTTCACTGACTGCAACAAAACTAGCTCCTTCTTTTTTAGCAAACATGGCACTTAAAAGTCCAATAATTCCTCCACCAATTACTAAGACTTTAGAGCCTACTTTAACATCGGCAAGATGAATTCCATGTAGAGCAACAGCAGTAGGTTCAGCCATAGATGCTTCTTCATCACTAACATTATCTGGTACTTTTAAAACCATATCACTTCTTACTTTAATCTTTTCTGTCAAAGCTCCAGGATTATCTAAAGAAAGTCCTACAGCATGGGTCCAAGTACTTTTACAGTACTGGGGATTACCACTTAAACAAGCAGGACAATTACCACATGGAGAAATAGGTAAAGCCGTAACTCTATCACCTACTTTTAAATCAGTTCTGTTACCTGGATTAATTACTTCTCCACAAAACTCATGCCCCATTACTAATCCTACAGGTTCCCCCATCTCAAAATAATGTAAATCAGAGCCACATATACCAGCTTTTAATATTTTAATAACAACTTTCTCATTATCAATAACTGGTTCTTCTATCTCTTTTAATTCAAATTCTCTTTTACCTTTTAATGCAACAGCACGCATCTTAATCACCTCTAGTTTAAGTTTAACATAAACAAGAAAGAAAAAGTGTAAAGTTTACTTATCTTTACACTTTATATAATCAAATAAAGCTCTACACCCTTTATCTACCTCTTCATAAGTAATAGTAAAGTTATGAGTATACCAAGGGTCATCTATCTCTTTACTATTCTTAGTAAAGTCTAATAGTTTATACACTTTCTTATCAGTACCAAATAACTTTTTCATAGATAGAACATTATAATCATCCATGCCAATGAAGTAATCAAACTTTTCATAATCACTTTTTAATAATCTAGTAGCATAATGCCTAGTATAAGGAATATTATGTTTATCTAGGATACTTTTAGTACCAGGATGAATATCATTACCAATTTCATCATCACAAGTACCACGAGACTCAACTAAAAACTCATTCTCTAATCCTTCTTTTTTTACCAAATCTTTAAATATAAACTCAGCCATTGGACTTCTACAAATATTACCTAAACACACAAAACAAACTCTTATCATGCTACACCTCTTTATTCATTATTAAATTTTAGTAACTCTCTAATATCATCAACAGATAAGTTTTGAAAACTCTTATACTCATCACCATCATTTTCTATTAACTTATCACTAAGTATCTTCTTCTTTGCTTGTAAATCAAGAATCTTCTCTTCAATAGTTCCCTTAGTAATTAGTTTAATAACTTCAACAGTATTCTTTTGTCCTATTCTATGGGCTCTATCAGTCGCTTGATTCTCTGCTTGGGGATTCCACCATAAGTCTAAGTGAATTACGATATCAGCACTAGTAAGGTTTAAACCAGTACCACCACTTTTTAACATAATTAAGAAGATATTAGTATCATCTGTATTAAACTTATCTACTAATTCTTGACGTTTCTTACTACTGACAGAACCATCTATAACGTAACTAGTAATACCTTCTTTAATAAGATTATCTTTTACGATGTTTAAAGCCGTTCTAAAACTAGTAAATAAAAGTATTTTATGACCATTAGACACTGCTTCCTTAACAACATCTGTTAAGTGTTCTATTTTAGAAGATGTTTTATTAAAGTTATCAAAGATAATCTTAGGGTCAATACAAACTTGTCTAAGTCTTGTTAATAATGTAAGTATCTGCATCTTATTCTTAGAAAAACCTGCACTTAATAACTCTTCCATCTCTTCCTTAGTCTCTTTAACTAAAGCCGCATATATCTTCTTTTCTTCATCACTTAAATCTATATAAATATTATTCTCTATCTTATCAGGTAAATCTTTTAAAACTTCATTTTTCTTACGTCTTAAGATAAAAGGTTTAACTTGACTTCTTAATTTACTTAAAGTCATATTAGTATCATCATCAAAGTTTTCTCCTATCTTATATTTCTCACTAAACTTAGATTTATTAGCAAGAAAACCTGGCATAATGTAATCAAAGATACTCCATAACTCTATAATAGAGTTTTCAATAGGTGTTCCTGTTAAAGCTAATTTTATTTCACAATTAATACTCTTAACCGCTTTAGTTAACATAGCCGTAGGATTCTTAATATTTTGTGCTTCATCTATAACCATAACTTTAAAGTTCATCTCTTTATAGATATCTAAATCTTCTCTTAATAATCCATAACTAGTAATATAAACATTACCATTATAGATTTTTAATTTATTATGTCTATCTTTCTTTAATCCTACAAAGATACTTCTTTTAATATCATCACTGAACTTCTTAAATTCATTATCCCAGTTATAGACTAAAGCCGTAGGACATACTATTAATATTTTAGCATTCTTATCTTCTTCTAATACTCTTCTAATAAAAATAATAGTCTGTAGGCTCTTACCAAGTCCCATTTCATCAGCAAGTATACCTCCAAGTCCACATTTATAAAGATTATAAAGCCATTTAACCCCCTCTTTTTGATAGCCTCTAAGTAGTTTATCTTCACTCTTAGTAAAGTTAACATCTATATCTTTATATTCTTTAAAGTTCTTAACAAATTCATCAAATAAATTATTAGTCTTAATAAATCTATTTTTACTTCTTAAACTATCAAGATAAAGGGCTCTAAACTTAGGTATTTCTCCCCTTTCTTCATCAAGGTCTAAATCTTCTTTTAACTCCTCTAACTCTTTAATAGATGGATCTAATAAATCTAAGATATCACCACTTTTTAATCTATAGTACTTCTTCTTATTCTTTAGATTTAAAAAGATATCATCCAACTCACTAGGACTTACATTATCAAGTTTAAATTCATAATTTAAGATATTATCAGTACCTATACTAAAAGATGTTGAACCTTTTACTTTCTTAATTAAACTTGTATTCTTTAACTTCTCACTAGTAAATACTTCATAAGTATCAGTTAACTCATCTATCCCATTTTCTAAAAAATAACCTACTTCATCTATATCATGAAGTTTAAGTTCACTATCAAAACCATACTTAGTAAGTTCTAAGAAGACACTTCGCTCAAACTCTTTATCTCTAACAACATTACTATTATCTTTATCTAAATAATTTACCTCTATATCACCATAAGTAAAGATAATTTTACATTCTATATATAGTTCTAATATATCAAAATATAACTTTACAGAAGGAGTCTTAACTATAACTAAATCATCTACTGATTCATCAAGTTCTACTTTATCTTTTATACTAGGAATTACATAATCTTTAAAGCCTTTAAAATTCTTATCAGAGAAAGTTAAACTATCTACCTCTTCTTCCATAATATTACTAGCAAGTATAGTTTCTTTTTCATTTAGTCTATAAATACCATTCTTATCTATTAAGTAACTATAATCATTAGTTAACTTCTTTAACTTTGTTAAATCATAGTCTATTTTTAAGATATGATTATCATCTTCTTTAATAATTTTAAAAGTAAATGGCAAATGATTAACAACAGGTAATTCTCTATTAATATTAAATCCTTCTACATAAATACTATCAACTATAGAAAATAAGTCATCTAAACTCGTTTTAGTAGGTACTAAGTATGAATCATATCTATAAAGTCTTGAGTATGCAAGTTCTATAAAGTTTATTAGTCTTTTACTTTCACTATTAAAATAGTATTCTTTATTACTAAATACAAACTCTTTACCAAACTTAACTTCTCCTCCATTACGATATCTATCTATAAAAGCATTAACTTTAGTACCTAACATATAAAGTTTATTAGTACCCACTTTAAATCTTAATTCAAAAGATTCACTATCATAGTAACTATAATAATTATAGTAACTTTCAAATTTTAAATAAGGAATAACTCTTGCTTCTTTTTTAACAATGTTTTTATCAAGAGAAGTTCTCTTTAATTCATTTAGTAAAACAGAAGCAAGAATGTTATTATGTTCTTTTTCATCGAATAGAAAATATTCTCCTTGAAATTTAGTAAGTACTGCAGCGACATGTTTACATGAATCTGTTAAAGTAAATTGAGGACAAGTACAGGTTATATCTGATATTTCTTTATCATCACTATCAACTTCTATTGTAACTATATAAGACTTTAAGGTATGTTCAGATGATACAATAAATCTATGAGTGGTATATCCTAAATCTTGATAACTACCTACATATCTTACTTTCCTATTATCATAGTTTAAGCCTTTATCTAAATCACTTGGATTAACATATCTTAATAATTCTTCAGTCATAAAAACACCACCTTTTCACATCATGTATTAATATAACATAAAAGGAAGAAAAAAGCATCTAATAATTAAATAATTAAATTAAATGCCTTTAAACATTACTACAATGAATAATACTATCGTCAAAATAAGAGCGATAATTGTTAAAGCAAAGATTAAATCTTCTTTCTTCTTTTCAATATCTTTATTCATAGATTGTTCTCCTTTCTCTAGAATAATAAATATCGCCCAAAAGAATATTAGATGCTTCAATATTATAGTATCAGATTGTAATCTTTTAATCAAGAGAAACTATCTAAATTATTTCTATTTGTCCGTTAGAATATCTTTCTACTACATTATCATACTCGACTATTTCTTTTATAAAACTGGATCTTTCTTTATAAGAGTATGGACATAGTATATATACCTTATTCTTAGTCCTAGTTAATGCTACATAGAATAACCTTCTCTCTTCTGGATAAAGAATTGGTTCGCACTTTTCTTTTGATAATAAAGATATTACAGGTTCATCTTTTATCATACTAGGAAAGCCTTTTTTAGCATTAATAGTATTAAGAATTATTACTTGATCAAAACCTAAACCTTTAGATTTATGAATAGTTAAATATGTTATATCAATGTTTTTATTATCCTTTAGTATAACATGATCTCCATCACCTTTTTTAAATAGTGATACATCATAAAAGTAATCTATATCTTTATTATATCTTCCTAACAAAAGAATTTTATCACGAGGATTATCTTTATATATATCTAAAATTATATCTTTTAAAATCACCTCAATCTTAGCACTATCTAAATTATTATCATAATAATTTATCACAACAGGATTTTTTAAATGCTTATTAGTAATTAATCTCTTATCTATTTGATAATCATTTTTAGAGATGAAAGTGTAAGCAACATCAACAAGTTCTTGACTATTTCTATAAGTAATAATAATCTTTAAAATATCAGCATAACCCATAAGATCATAGAAGTTTGTAAATAAAGACATATCTGCTAGAGAAAATGAATAAATTGACTGATAATCATCCCCTACTGCTACAATCTTTGCATTAAATAAAGTCGAAAGTTCTTTAATAAAATTATATCTTTGATATGAGATATCTTGATATTCATCTACAAA
This sequence comes from uncultured Mycoplasmatota bacterium, assembly GCA_946486465.1. Classification (GTDB taxonomy): domain Bacteria; phylum Bacillota_I; class Bacilli_A; order RF39; family UBA660; genus Onthousia. Next base: position 34,866 of record CAMLTY010000004.1, on the reverse strand, counting down.
TATATAATCATACTCGATTCTTTTAGTTTTAAGTAAAGCTAATTTTTTATAAGCATAATTAATCATATCTTGAAAATCAATTTGGTATCTACTATGAATATAATCATTATAATAACAATAAACTTTTCTAATAAATTTTAATTGTTTAACTACTATTTCATCATCAGTATTAGTTATTAATGTATCAAAGTCCTTTAAAGTTAAGTTACTAGCTTTAAATTTATTAATAAACAATCTAATTATCTTCGTAGCTTTAAAAAATATTGTATCAGTAGATGTTTCTAAAATCCTAAAATACACTTCATCTAAACTTTTCTCTATTAACTTTATATTTCTTTTTTCTAATTCTTCTTTTAATTTATTTATATAGTCAGTACCATCATCGTATTCACTGTATAGCTCTATTAAATCAGTATTGTACTTATGGTGAAGCTCGCGTTTCTTTTCAACTAGTCTGTTATAATAATTAATATCATCTAAAGTATAGTTTCCATCTTCATTATATTTAGTTAGTCCATAAAACTCTATATATATTTTTCTACCATTAACATTTATTGTAAAATCTGGAGAATAACTTGATTTATTAAAGAGATTATATGGATAGACTTCTTCATAATGATAAGAGATGTTATTACGATATAGAAAGTTAGCGATGCGTACCTCTCCTAATGATTTAACATATTCCCCATTAATAGTTCTATTATATCTAAGATGTCTATCTATTTTATTTTTAACCACTTCTAAAAGATTATCTTTTTCTTTAAGATATTTTTCTTGCATATAAAACTTATAATATTCTTTAAATGTAGAATAAGAAAAAGCTTCATCTTGAAAACTAACTTTTGATTTAAAAGCATCAATAAACTCTTTTAAAAGACTTTTATTTTCAAATACTACTTCTTTAATGTAACTATTAAGTATTGCTATCATTTTATTATCATCTATTATTTGTAAAGGTTTATCTGTTAGTTCTCTTAAAATAGAGATACCAAGTTTATGAAAAGTTAACACTTCTATATTAAGATTAAAATCATTATTTATTCTAAAAGAAAGTTCATCTTTTGCTTTATTAGTATATGCTAAAACTATTATCTTACGAGGATCTACTCCAAGCTTATCTACTAAGTATTTAACTTTAGCGGCGATCACTGTTGTTTTACCACTTCCTGCTCCTGCAATAACTAGAGAATAATCTTCATCACTAACAATTGCCTTTCTTTGATAATTATCTAAAAGAATATTAGAATCTATTTCTTTAAACATATTATCAAAATAATCTTTATATGTAGTTAAAGCATTATTAATAAAATAAGTATTATAGTTTTTAATCATAGTATAGCCATTATTTATAATTTGTAACATTTTATTTTGATTATCTAAAGATAAAACCCTTCTATTACTATTAAACATTTTAAATACATCTTGATATTTATCTAAGAATTTATCAAATACTTTTTTAGAGATAAATTTATTCTTAGTAAACGAGTTTTCAAATTCAGATAAACAATTAGATACTGCTACACTATAATAATCATTACTATTCATAAGACCACCTACTATAATAATAGTAACATAAAACTAGTATAAGTGCATTTAAAAACATCTCTAATGAGATGTTAGTTGTCAAGTCATATCCATTTATCTTGATACAATCTATAAAAGGTAAGAGATAACTTTTAGCTTATGAAACCCAATTATCTAGATTTTGAAGATTCTTCTGTTTTAGTTTTATTGTTTGAAATATATATATTGTTACTGCATTCTACCATATAATATTTTTTGCCATCAATTTCTTGTGAATCTGTTTTTGTTATATTATCGTACTTATCACTTAAAGGAATTATTCTCCATTGAGAACCACTAATATTACCGGCTTTCATCTCAGCATCTAAATCTATATCTCTATAATCAACTAATCTGTCATCTATATAATAATATGTTTTTCTAATTAGTCCTTGTTCTAAAGCCTCTTCTGTTGTATATTCTTTTCCATTAGCTTCTTCTATCCATGCATGTTCAAGTGTTTCAGGATTAAGCTTACTTTTAATTCCTTCAAGAGGCTCATATCCAGAATAAGCATCTTGATTATTTTTTAATCTTTCTTTATATTCTTCTTCTGTTATATCTACATGACTAGAAACTTCCATTTCAACTTCAATAAGGCCTTTTTCTTCTGCTTCTTGAAAAGTCATATATTCACTATAAACAAAATCTGCTATATCAAAACTATCATCTGTATCATTAAAATAGTGTCTTTGATTTTTCATATTTGTTCTTAAATTTTTATCATATCCTACTTTATATATATTTTGAATAATCTCATTATCTTCAATTGGCTCATGATATATATTAGAATATAAATCGCTTAATATTGTATCAAAGGATGCATTTAATTTTTCACGGTCTTGTTCAGTTAAAATATTAAACGGAGTTATTAAAATACCATATAACTCTCCATACTCTTCTATAGATAAATTTTCAAGTATAATATCATCAAACTTAGAATCATCGCCACTAAAGTTTATATTCCAAATTGCCTCACTACCTATAATTTCCATTAAAACTTGCATTCTTTTTACTTCTTCTTTATATTTATCAATTTCACAGCCAAAATATTCATGTGCTATTATTTCAGCACAAGCTTCTTGAATATAACTATATTCGCTATCAGCTTGTAATAAATGTGCAAATTCATGATATATATATGTATAGTCTTTAACATGAATAATATTAGGCTCTAGTTTATTGTAATAACCTAATGTAAGTCCCAAACCTTGTTGTATTTTTACTAGATTATCTAAGTCATCTTCCTCTGTAAATGGCACAATTTCTATATCAGTTACCTTTTCTTCTAAAGATTTAATTACATCTTCACTCATAGGAGTATTACATATATCTCTAATAAGTTCTTCATTATATAAAATATCTTTGCTAAGATTTCCAACATTTGCTGGCGACTTTATAGCATTAGCTAAAGAAGTAAAATCATAATATTTGTTATACTCTGTTTCTAAGGAAACAGAATCTAACTCTTCCATTTCTTGTTGAACTTCTTTATCTTGATTTACTAAATTTATTTTAGCAGATGAAGAAATAGCTGTAGCAAGAATCAAACTCAAAACAATTACAATATTAGTTTTCTTACTTACAAACTTTCTTACTTTAAGATATTTATCATTGATGTCAGTTCCTTTATATAATAGTCCATCTGTACCATTAGTTAGAAAGAATTTTAAAATATCTTCTTTCCCATCTTTATAAAAATGCTTATAGCCTGTCTCTTTATTTACAAAAATACTATAATTACCATCTTGTTTTATAAACTCTTCTTTAGATTTATCAAATAGACTTTTAAATAACTCTAATACTGTAGTTATACTGATATTGCGTTTTTCATTATTATGATAATAATAACAAAGTAAATCATTATCTTTTAAATCTACATAGATTATTTTATTCTTATAATTAATTATTCCTATATGTTGCATAGTAACACTCCTTTTCTTATGATTTGATTATATCACACGAATACTAATTTTAAAATAAGAAAAGAAACTAACCTATCAAGCAAGGATTAGTCTCTTATTATAAATTACTACTTATCTAAATCAATAAGTTCATATTCACGGTTGCCTACACCAAGGTCATAAGCAGCTTCTACAGTATGTACACCATGAAGTGATTCAATTCTTTGTATTAGTTTATCTTTACCAGGATCAGTAGAGTTATATACAAGGTCAAGGCAAGCTTGATCTACTGCTACTGGATCAGTTGAGGCAAGTATTCCGATATCTTGCATACAAGGGTCTGATGCATTTACCATCACAGTCACAATCAACAGAAATGTTTTTCATAACATTAATATAAACGGCATTACCTTTAAAATAATCTACTACGGAACTAGCAGCATCTGCCATTGCTTCTAAGAATTTATCTTGTTCTGGTAAATTATCCCATAGTTTTGTTTGATCACCTGTAACACCTGCTGTATGAATTAATGTTTTACCAGCACTTGAAGCACAACCAATAGATAATTGTTTTAAGGCTCCACCATAACCTCCCATAGCATGTCCTTTAAAATGAGATAAAACAAGTAGTGAATCATACTTTGCTAAGTCTTTTCCTACATAGTTCTTCTTTAAGACTTTACCATTAGGAATATCTAATTCCATATCAGGTCCTTCAGCATCTAATAAGTCAAATGGAAAATATTTATCCCACTCATGTTCTTTAATTATTCAAGATGTTTTTCTGTAGAGTTTCTAGCACCTTCATAAGCAGTATTACATTCTACTACTGTACCACTAACATAATTAATAACATCTTTAACAAACTCTGGTCTTAGGTAGTTCTTATTACCTTTCTCTCCAGAATGCATTTTAACTGCAACATTTCCTTCTAATTTCTTTCCAATAGCATTATATGCCTTAATAATGTTTTCAGGAGTTATCTCCTTAATAAAATATACTTTTGATTTTTCCATAATCTATTCTTCCTTTAATTAGTATAAATATCTTTTATTTTATTATACAATAACTCTGCTAATTTTTTATGACTTTCTTCTGTTAAATGTACTCCATCTACTCCAGCTTCTAAGCCATCATTGCTTAAAAAATAGCAATTATATTTTTTAGCAAGATTTTCATATATTGAATTTAATTGTTTTGATTTTTCAGTTGCTCCTAAGTATTTATTATCTTTCTTACAGTACTCTGTATATTCATTTATAACTGGTGGTGTCACTATCAATAATTTAGGATAACTTTCCTTAAATTGAGACTTTCTATTTAAAATAGTTTTAATAAAATATTCTTCTAATATTTGACCTATTTCTAAAGCTGACTTATTATACGTATTTTTTAACTCATTAGTGCCTAGCATTAGTATAACCAAATCTATTGAATCATGTGTATCTAAACAAGGTATTAAATATTCATAACCATTTTTCCCTTCCTTACCAGGTCTTAAATCATTGGATATTAAGGTTCTACTATTTAATCCTTCTTCTATTACTTCAAAATTATCTCCTAAAAAATCGGCTAAAACTTTAGTCCATCTTTTATCATTTCCATACCTTAGATGATTACTTCCTGAAATATAACCCCAGGTGTTAGAATCACCATAACATAAAATTCTCACTTGTTCCATTGTTTATTCTCCTAACTTTTCATATTCTTCATCTGTAACTTCTTCACACCACTCATTTGATGTTTCTTCACCAGGAACTTCTATTGCTAAATGACTAAACCAAGAATCTTTCTTAGATCCGTGCCAATGTTTGACGTTTGCAGGTATAGTAATAACCATACCAGGTTTTAAACTAACCGCTTCTTTACCTTCTTCTTGGTACCATCCTTCACCATCTACACAAATAAGAATTTGTCCTCCACCACTTTTAGAATGATGAATATGCCAGTTATTACGACAACCAGGTTCAAAAGTAACATTTGCAATAAATAGACTTGTTTTATTAGGATCAGTTAAAGGATTTAAATAACTTTTACCAATAAAATATTTTGTAAAAGATGTATTTTCTTCTCCTAAACCAAAGTCTCCTCCTCTTTTAATATCACTCATTATTTATCTTCTCCTTTCTCAGTTATATTTTTAATTAAATTAATTGTATTTAAACTTCTAGGAAAACCTAGATATGGTACTAAATTCTTTACTACTTCAACTAACAACTCTTTACTATTTCCTAATGCCAAATTAGCATATATATGAGATGAAAGTTGAGGTACTACATCCTGAAATGATGCTAGGGTTGCAAAAGTAATTAGTTCTCTTTCTTTATAAGTTAAATATTTTCTAGTATAAAAATCTCCAAAACAATAACTTGCTAGATAATCCCAAATAAATTTAAAATCTTCACTTTCATTATTTCTTGATTTATCTATATTTTCTTTACCAAAAAGATTATACTGTGTTTCTAATCCTTTAGAATATCTATTATCATTATTAGTAGTAGAAGCATCTTCTGTTTTACCTAAAACTTCTTCTGTTATTACAAGGAATGGATAAACTTTACCATAGCCAAGATATGGAACAGTCTGATATACTGCTTCTTTCAAAGATTCTTTATCTACATGTTCTACCGTTTCCATTAACTTATCTTTAAAAATCTCTTTACTGTTAGTAGATATTAAAGCTGGTAATAAAGTAAGATACTTACTTCTTTCATCTATATTAGTTTTAATGTCATTTTCTATAAAATTATTAACAATTTTCTCTATTTCCATTACTTATTAGCCTCCTCTATAAATTTATCAATAGTACTACTATCTGTTACTAACTTATCTCCATCAAACTTTAATACTAATTCATTAGTAACATTAGAACAGTACTTCTTAATATCATCAATAATATGACCTAACCAACCTCCATTAGTAACTATTGGCATAATAGTTTTATCTTTTAAATCATACTTCTCTAAGAATGTATGAACAACAGGTGCATAAGTGTAACCACTGTTTAACTTAAACCGGAGTTGCTAAAATAATAGTATCATAGTTATCTAAATTAATATCAATATCTTCTATTTCTCTTAAAGTATTACTATTAACCTCATCTTGTCCTAAATCTACTACTTCATCATAGTTAGTAGAATAAGGAGTTTTAGGTTTAATCTCAAAAACATCTACATCTACTTTTTCTTTTATCATATCAACAATACTTTTAGTATTACCAGAATATGAATAATAAACAATTGCCTTTTTCATAAATATACCTTCTTTCTTACAAGATAATTTTACTACTTAGACTTAACTCCAAGTCAAGAGTAAATTACTTAGTTTCTTTATCTATCCAATCTAAATAATCTTTACTTGGACTAGTTAAAGGAAATACAACATATTCAAACACTTCATAACTATGAATTTCTTTAATTACTTCATAGACTTCATTAACTAAAGACTCTTTAGTCTTCATAAAGACTAAGTACTCTTTATCACTTTCAAGTTCTCCATTATAATTCCAACTACTATCACTAATTATTACTTGTAAACTTGCAACTAACTTTTCCTTTAAAAGTCTTATCTTTGTTAATTTTACTTCTTCTTCATTATTAAATGCCACTTCTATCATTACATATCTCATCTTATCACCTTCAAATATATTATATAAAATTTTATGAAATTTAAAAAAATGCTAAACAGTTTTCTTATAAACTAAACAAGCATCTTTTTCTCTCTTTGGATCTATTCTAGTATATGGATCTTCATAATAATTAATAGATTTAAAATAATAATAGTTAAATTCATCCAAAGGAAATACTTCATCTCTTATCTCTTTATTAAATATACCATTGGAATAGCACTCATCAAGTATTGTATAAATATAACCCATAATAATTATTCCATTAGCATTAAGATTATCTTCAAATGACATTATATAATTTCTAAAAGCTTCTAGTGGTAATTTTCTTTGTAAATAGGCAGTCTCACAAATTGTATTTTTAAAAAACATAGAAGAAGCATACTGAATTATATTAGAAAAATACATTAAATCATATTTTTTGCCCAATACTAGTTCTTTAATATCCTTATTTATAAAAGTTATTTTAATATTTTTAGACATTTCTTTAAGTTTTTCAAAGTTATCATCATCTAAATATGCTACTGTATGTTCTAAAGTATCTCTAAAATATTCATCACTAGTAAATAATTTAGCACCTTCTCTAATAGATAAAAATTTATGCTTACTATATAGATTAGCCCAAAACTTATAACTATTTCCTTTTAAATTAGGTGCAATTTTATCAAATATTCTTATATCAAAAGGCTTTATTAAACGATTCCCAAATATAGCATAATTATCAGTGCCACGATAACAAAAATAATCTAAATATTCTTCTTTAGTCAGATTAGCATCAAGTGCTGCTTTTTTAAGATAAAAAAAATATTCTGTTAAAGGATTAATATCAAAAGCAGTAACACTACTCGCTCCTCTTAAATACATATCAAAAACTTGATCAGATGAACCTAAAACACTAAGACAATCTTTATCTTTAAAATTAAAATGACTAAACATTCCATTAATATTTTCTGTAGTAAATGGATATATCATATCAAAGATATCATCATTTTCTCTAAAAAATGATGGTATTTTTATCAAATAATTAGCTTTTTTTATATCATCTTTTATTTTAGACATATAATCAACTCCGTGCTAGTTATAATATCACTAATGTATCTAAAAGTAAAGTGTCATAAATAATTATATTTTTCCAGTTTTTACCAATTAATACCAAAAGAAAAACTAGTCTTGGAAATGCCCAAATCTAGCCTTTTCTTCATAACATATATTTAATAAATCTAAGTCTTTTATAATATTTTTAGGAGTACACTCAATATATAAAGATTCATCTGGTTCAATATAACCTTTATCACTATCTATATATATTGATAAAGGTTTATCTATACCAATAGCATAACTAATAACAACTTCACACCAAGATAAGTTATATTTTTTCAGATAATCTTTAGCGATTAATCTTGCTTTATAAGTAGCACTTCTATCTACTTTAGTAGGGTCTTTCCCAGAAAAAGCACCTCCACCTACTTTACAAAATGATTGATATGAATCAACTACTATCTTTCTTCCTGTAAGACCAGAGTCTCCTTCAAAGCCACCTATTTCAAATCTACCAGTAGGATTAATTAAAAACTCTTCTATTTCAATATCATAATCTTTACATATATTAATACATGCTTCTTTTATTAAGTTATCTGTATAATCTCTATGCTCTTCATCATTTTGATAAGAGATAGTAAAGTATTTTATTCTCTTTAATTTCATATTATCATCATAATAACCTGTTATCTCTGCTTTACCATCACTTCTTAGATAAGAACAATTTAGTCTTTCTTTATCATACCATTTACTAAATCTTTGAAGTATTACCATTGCAGTAGGAAGTAATTCTTTAGTATCATTAACTGCATATCCAAACATCATACCTTGATCCCCTGCTCCACCTACTTCATCATTAGTACCCATGTCAATATCAGGACTTTGCTTACCTAAATTATTAATTATTTCATAATTAGTATCATAACCAACACTATCTAAAACTCTTTTAACAATACTCTCTACATCAACATCTACTTTACTAGTAACTTCTCCTGTAATAAATATTTTACCTTTACCACCCATTACTTCTATCCCACACCTAGAGTGTTTATCTTCTTTTAAATAAGCATCAAGTAAGGCATCACTAATTTGATCACACACTTTATCAGGATGACCACGAAATACTATTTCATTTGTATATAATCTCATAACAACATCCTCTTTCTTCTTTGATTAAATAAAGTTAACAAATTAATGCTAACTTTACTTACCACAACATTTTTTATACTTCTTTCCACTCCCACAAGGACAAGGATCATTTCTACCTACTTTTTTCTCTTTAGGCATAGAATTAACTTCTTTTTTAGTATAACCGTTAAAAGCCCATATAGGTATATCATTCTTAGATTTATTTATTATATTATTTATATTCTTATAGTCTGTATTACTAGCTTTAATCTTATGATCTTCAAAAATAGGAATTAAAATATCAGGTACATAACAATTCATATTTATTAGCGTTATAAGATACATACCAATTTCTCTCGCAGTATCTTCATTTTTACATAGTTTATTTATATAACTACGTAGTTCACTCTCTAAAGTATTCAAAGAATCAAGTTCATAATAACTATCAAAATCAACCTTTTTATACTTTTTAAAGTTCTTCTTACTAGGTAATAAAAATTTATCTATTACTTCATCAGTTTCATCTAGAACACAATAATAATTGTCTATACAGTACATATCTAAAGTTTTAATAACTGTATCTAATTCATCAATTGTATATTCTAAATCATGATTTTCTTGAAGTAATCTTTGTAATATCTTTTTTTCAATAATACCATTATAAAGCATATATAAATTTATTATTTCTCTATCATTCAAACCATTAAATCCATAATCATCACTTAAATCAAAATTATTAATTACATCTTTTATCTCATCAGGTAAAATTACTTTAAAATTATCTTTATCTTTATATAAATATGCATAACCATTTATAATAAAACTAGTAACTATCTCATTTCCATTATATTCTTTACCATCTAATTCTAATAATTCACTAATGTCATCATCATTATCTATAGTTAAATATCCTTCATTACAAAAATCATCTACTATTATCTCATCTAAGGAAGAAACATCATCAATATTATATGTATCTTTAAATTCTTCTTTAGCATTATCTGTTAATTGTTTTAAGCATTCCTCTATACTACTATTTTTAGGTTTTTCTTTTAAGACTAAATTAAGGGCTAAAATCTCATCTTGTGTATTCCCACCATTTTCCCAATATCTTAAATTATCATAGTAATCAATTAGTATATCATCTAATCTACTACTATCTTTCTTACTTAAACCTAATTCACTTACAAAATCATCTAAAATATCATCAAGACTTCTTTCTTTTAAAAGTACTTTTGATATTATTATAGATATTGTTTCTTTATAAGGCTTTTTTATAATTTTACCAACTTCTTCTATTAACATAAGGATACTCATCATATATAGTATTATATCATTTAAATCTCTTTTAATATAAATTCTATCATCAATAGATTCTTCATACAAATTTTCATAAGGAGTATCAATAAGCCAAAAATATTCTTTATTATTAATTTTTTTAATACTTACAGCAGTATCTATTTCTTCTAATAACTCATCTTTAGTAAAGAATCCATAAAAATCATCTGGATAACAACTATATACTAAATCAGTTGGTACTAATCCATTACTAAAGAACAAAGCCATTATTCTTGTTAATATTTCTCCTTTTAAGGAATCTCCCTTTATAGTAGGATCTACTTCTTTTAAATATATCTTTTTTAAATCTGAAGGCAATAAATATTTAACTTCAGTTTTATCATAATATGAATAACAAAAACCACTATATAAGAAAAGTGCTGACATATTAGTAACATCTTCTTTATTAGATAATTTATCTAATATAACATATTGGCTATAAGAAGCATTATTAATAAGTTTTTTAAAGCTTCCTTTAATTTTTTCTTCTAATAATTCTATTTTATTATCAATACTTTTTCTAAAAAAAGCATTTTTCTCATCATAATAAACAGAGCCAATTATATTAATTTGGTCTTCATCTAAACCTTTTAAAACATCTTTTAAATTACCTTCTACTTTATTTTCTAATATCAAATCACTAGAGCTATATTCTTCTCCAACGCTTTCAATATTTGGTAATATTTCACTAATATCAAATTCTTTTTTCATAAACTTCTCCTTTACAACTGTTTCAATTTACTAAATTCTCTCATTGAGTAACCATTATATATCCATACAGGTATATCATCTTTATAAACATCTATAATACTTAATAATTCTTTAAACAAAGATTCTTTAATCTTTATTTTATTACTTTTAAAGAAATATCTTAAAAAAGGTATATATGGCTCATTTATACTAATTAATATTATTATTGAGGCTTCTAACTCTCTTAAAAGATAATCTTTAATTTTCAACTTATCTAAAAGAGTATCTATCTTTAAAGATAAAGTATCTATTATAGTAAAGTATTTCAAATCATCATTACTTAATACTTTATATTTATTTAAAAGTTTCTTATAAGGTATTACTTTAGCTTCTGCTAAATCTTCTTGTAAGAAAGGTATATAATAAGAATCTCCTACAATTTTTAAACCTATCTGTTCTATTGTATCATCCATCTCTTTTAGAGTATAGTCTAGATTATGATTATCTTTAAGCATCTCTTTTAGTTTTTGTCTTTCTATAACGCCATTATATAAAACATATAAATTAACATAATCATCATCAGTTAGTGTTTCATCTTTAGGATATTTATACACATAATCCATAATCATTTCTTTAACATCGTTTGGTATTATTAATTTATTTTTATAAAGAAAGCAAAAGTTTTGATAAAGAAATTCTGTAACATCATTATCATAGTCATATTTCTTATCTTTATGATCTAATATATTTTTTAAAAACTTTGTATCATAAATATTATTATTTAGATAATATTTTAATTTATCTAAAACAAGGTCATTAATTGTTTCGATATTTTTAAAGTCATATTTTTTTAATAAATAATTAATAGTATCTTCATTTAAACTTCTAAAGCAAGAAAGTAATGTCTTATCTTTAGGGATCTTAGTTAATACAAGTTTTAAAGCATCTACTTCTTTAATGGTTTTACCACCATTTTCCCAATATCTTATATAAGGTTGATAGTCATCTATTATTGTTAATATAGCAGTTTCTATATCTGAAGATACTTTATATTTATAACTAATTATTTTAGCTTGAACTATACTTTCTTGATATTTTGCTAATAATAAAGGTATTACAAAAGCATAATAAGAATCTAAATCTACATCATTTAATAATTCTAAAATTTCTTTAAATAATCTTGTTACTATAAACATATAATTGTTATAGTCATCAAAAGTTCTTTTAACATAATTAATATTATCTAAAAACTCCTCAAACGTAGAATCATAAGGAATTTCATCATTCCAAAAATATTCTTTACCTTTTATTTTCTTAACAGAATAGCCCTGAATAACTTTTAAATCTTTAAATAAATCTCTAGGTATTAAACCATAATTAAAGGAAAGAAGCATTAACTTCATTGTATTATCTTCTAAATCATCTTCATTTATTTTAACATTGTTAATATAAATATCAATTAAATCGTTTGGAAAAATATATTTTATCTTATTAGACGCTTTATAAGCATAGATAAATCCTCCTAAAAGAAGAATTGGCTCGATAATTATATTATTTTTTTCTAAGATAATATTATCTAAAGATTCATTGATATTTACATCATTAAACTCCAATATTTTTGAAAATGTAGTTTGTATCTTTTTTCCCAACATATCTATTTGCTTATTTAAATCATTCTCTAAATCATCATTTAAATAAATACTTTTTAAAATATTAAACTGTTCTTTATTCAAAGCCTTTAAAATATCTTTTAAACTACCATCTACTTTCTTATTTAATATTAGCTTTTCTATTGTTTTATCATTTATTATTTTTAATATTTTTTGTTGAAACTTTTTAAATTCATTATTGCTCATAACTTCTCCTTTAATTTTATTTTAATAAATTCTTCAATATATGACAAATTATTTTCTCATAATAACTTCTTAACTTTCTCTAACTACTTTGACTTTATGAGTTCTAATTTATTTAGTCCATTATTATTTAAAACAATATTAAGTTCAGTATTAAAATAACTTGTTCCATCATAAAGAAATAATTGCAAAGGTAAATATTTAAATTCCGTAATAGCTTTCTGTATTACTTCGAAATTATCCATATACTTCTTTATGGCTATTATTCTATCATATGTTCTAGTTAATGTATAGAATTATTTTTAATAAATTAGAAAAAGTTAACAAATTAATGTTAACTTTACTTTCCACAACAGTTTTTATACTTTTTTCCACTACCACATGGACAGGGATCATTTCTACCAACTTTATTAGATTTAGTAACATTAACTAACTCTTTTTTAGTATAACCATTAAATACCCAAATAGGTATATCATTTTTATACTTATTAATTATTTTGATTATATTTTTGCAATCGGCATTTTTAATATTAAAATTACTAACTTTAAGAGAATCTCTTACTAATTCTTCATTAACTAAATTAATATTAATAAGGTATAACAAACTAATAGCCGCTGTTTCTAAATTCTCTTCATCATAAGAGTATTTATTTAAATAACTATAAATATCAGATTTAAAATCATCTATAACATCAAGTACATCATCACAACTATTATTAATTATCTTATATTTTTTAAATCCATGTTTAACAGGTAATAATATTTCTTCTATAATATCTTCCATACCATCATATAAATAATAGTAGTTTTCATTAGTAAAAAATTCTAAATAATCAATCATTTTGTCTAATTCTTTTATAGAACAATCTATATTATGATTATTTTTTAATAACTTTTGTAATGTCTTCTTTTCTAATACACCATTATATATCATATAAAGAAATATGATATCTTCTTTATCTAATTTTTCTATTTCCTCTTCTTCGTCATCATCATAATAACTATAATCTTCAAACTCTGTTTCTTCTAAAATTTCTTCTAATTCTTTAGGAATTATTACTTTAAAATCTTCATTATCTTTATATAAGTAAGCATAGCCATCTAAAATAAAACTAGTTATATCTAAATTACCATTATAAATTTTATTATTACATTCTAATACTTCTGCTACATCTTCTTCATTACTAAAATAATCTTCTATACTCATAAATACATCATCTATTATTATCTTTTTAAGTTTTTCTTTATCAGTACACTCATAGCATGCATTTAATTGGTCTAATCCCTTATTAGTTAATTGTTTTAAACATTCTTCTAAAGTATTTTTCTTTGGCTTTCCTTTTAAGACTAAATCTAATGCTCTAACTTCTTCTTCTGTTCTTCCACCATTGTCCCAAAATCTTATCTCATAATAATTATCATTTATTATATCTACTATTTCTTCACTTTCTTCTACTGTTAAATCATAATTATTGACAAAATCATCAACAATTAAAGAAGGTTTTCTTTGTTTTAATAATACCTTTTCCATAACAACTTTAAGTGCTTCGGTTGGATTAAGTTTTAAAATACTATTAATCCTATCAGTAAATAAAGTCATCTTTAACATATATTCTGCATAAGCTTTTGTTCCTCTTTTAATATAAATTCTATTTTCTATATTAGTTGCAAACTCATCATTATAAATAAAATCTTTAGACCATAGATATTTTTCATTATTTATTATCTTAGTATCAACAGCATCTTCTATATCTTTTAAAAATTTCCTCTTATCAATTATATTATCAATATCTATATCAAATCCACTAAATACTAAATCCTCTCTTATTAAACCTAAACTAAAAGACATTGAGAATAATCTAGTAAGAAGTTCTGCTTGAATAGCTATTTGTTTATCTTCAGTAGTAATATTTTTTAAAAATAAGTCTTTTAAATCATCAGGAACCCTATATTTAACTTGATTTTCATCAACACATAAGAAAACATAAGCACAGTAAATAAATAAATCAGATATCTTGCCATCTTCTTTTCCTTTAATAAAGTCTTCCATCATTACAATTTGACTATAAGGCATAGAGGCAATAACAGTTACAAAATTTTCTTTAATCTTTTTCTCTAGACTTCTCAATCTGTCTTTTATATCTTTATCAAATATCTTTTCATCTCTAAAATAACATCTAAGTAAAATATTTAATTGTTCTTCATCAAGTTCTTTTAAATAATCACTTAAATTACCTTTTACATTCTTTTTTATTAATAAATCTTTAACATCATAAGTATCCCTAATTTCCATAATATTGTTAAGAACACTTTCAGCAAAAGTCTTTTCTTTTTTCATTAATCTAACAGCTCCTTACTTCCCACAACATTTTTTATATTTCTTACCAGAGCCACATGGGCAAGGTTCATTTCTTCCTACTTTTTTCTCTTTAGGCATAGAATTAACTTCTTTTTTAGTATAACCGTTATAAGTCCATATTGGAATATCATTTTTATATTTATCTATTATACTATGCACTTTATTTATCTGTACTTTTGACAAATCTAAACCAATGTCACTATTCATTTTTTCAAGATTTTCTTTAGTATAATAATCTGTAAATGATATTATATGTAAAAGAGAAATAAATTCACCTATTTTAGAATAGTCAATTTTTAAAGTATTTAAATATTCATCTACTTCACTAATAAAAGAAGTGGCACATGTAACAATATTATCTGTTTCAAGGTTTATTATTCTGTACTTTCCAAACTTTTCTTTCAAAGGCAAAACTTTAGCTTCAAAGAATTCATTTAATTGACCATAAACACAATAATAATCATCTAAAACGTCAAAAACTTTTTCATCTTTTACAAACTCATCCATCTCTTTTATAGGTAAATCAATATGATAATCTTCTTTTAATATTTCGTGAAGTTTATCCTTTTTTATTGCCCCATTAATAGCTATATAACTTTGTATTATATTAGAAATACTATAATTAATTTCCCTTGTGCTATTTCCATCACAATTTATTAACAACTTCTCAATTTCTTCTGGAATAAATACTTTTATTTTATCCATATCTTTATATAAAAATATAACACCATTAAGGACAGCTTTAGTTATATAAGAATTAGCATTATACTCTTCTAAATCACATTCTAATATATTATCAACTAAATCATTTTCCATTAATTCCTTTAAATAGAAATCATTAAAATAATTTAAAAGCATCTCTTTAAGTTCATCTTTACTATCAAAAGAGTAATTATCACTTAAATAATCAATAGCATCATCAGATAAAGAATTTAAAAGTATAGAATATTTACTACTTTTAGGTTTTTTATCTAATATAAATAAATCTACAGTCGCTTCATCTATAGTTTTAGCACCATAATCCCAAAATCTTAATTCATTGAAGTTATTATAAATAATTTCACTTATCTTTTCTAATTTCTTTTCGGTAACTCTATAATTAGATTTAATACTATCTATAATATCTTCGGCACTTCTTGCATTTCCTAAAACAAGATATGTCATTTTATAAGTTGCAGAATATTCACCTGTTATTATTTTATAGATTTCTGCTAACACATCATATATCTTATCAGAATACATCTTATAATCATCAATAGTTCTTTTAAAATAAATTACATCTTTTATATCATCAAAATCATCATCCATAAAATTAATATGATTATCTACATAATATTCTTTACCATTATAGATTTTAATAAAGTAATTTTCTAGCATATTATCCAATTGTTTCCAAGTCATCAAGCCATATAAATTCTTATCAAAATATTTTGATAAGAAATCTTTAGGAATAATCCCCATATTAAAGAACATATTACTTACTAACTCGTGTATACTATCAAATAACTTTTCTTTTTTATATTTTTTAGTAGCAATTTTTAAATATATTTTCTTTAAATCATCTGGAACACTATATTCATCACTTTCTTCATTTATAAAAGCCCAACCAATATTAATCAATACTGATGAATATCCATCTTTAACTCCTGTAGATATTATTTTATCAAATGAGATAGTATTATGAAAACTAAGGTCTTTAAGGAGCTTTTCAAAAGAATCTTTTATTTTTAAGCTTAACATCCTCACCTTTTCTTTATGGCTTATCTCATCTGAACCTTTACTGCTCTTTGAAAAATAAAGATACATAAAAGCTTTTAATTGTTCATCACTATAAGAGTTTAAAAAATCTTCTAAATTACCTTCTGTTTTCTTTTGATAAAAGAAATCTAAATCATATTTTTCAACACATTCATCTAATCTTTCAAAAAAATATTCACCCATACTACTTCTCCTTTAATTTTATCTATCAACGTTCTATCATATAGTTTGTTAAATATATAGATTTTTTCCCAAATAATACCAAAAAATCTATTTGTAATTGGTTTAACAAATTATCTATCATTATAACGTCTATCAAGTTTTTCATTAATTTTATCTATATTAAAGTCATCAATATCATAACCCCAGTCATTATCTTTATTAGTAATTAATCTTTCTAAGCCATAGACTCCACCACAATCATCTTCTATACCTTTACCTACTCCATCTAATAAAACTACATTTTTGGAATTATGTCCTTTTATTATTTCATCTATCGTTACTTCAAACATCCAGTTATCTCCAAAATCATAATTTATTAACATTTCATCTTTTTCATCAAATAATAATTTAGCAATTCTATCTGATCCCATAAACACTTCATCATTACGTCTTTTAGTCATACCCTTCATTAAATAATATTTATTGTTATAGTTTAATTCATAACGATGAGATAAATCTCCATTCATACTTATAATAATTGCCTCACAAAAATCTTTAATTTTAACATTATCATTAATTAATAATGTCCTTTTTATTATCTCTTCAAATTCTTCCAATTTAACACTTACTTTATAACTATCTGTTCCCATATTAGACCCTTCTTTTTATAATACTTGTGATAACTCATCCTGCATTGCAGGTCTATTACGAGATTTTTCTCTCATCTCTTCAAGTAACTTAGTATATTCATCCTTGCTATTTTTCATTTTCTTTATATGAAGCATATCTCTTGCTAATTCACTATACATACTTCTATTAGAAGCTTTACTAGCAAATGACTTACAACTTTTAACATAAATGTTTATTAGTTCTTTATTATATTTAGGTAAAAGGTACTCTTCATATCTCATAATAGTACTCATATCCTTATCCTTTAATAGATTATACATGTCGTCATACTTTTTCTCTTCTATGTAAATTTTTAATATATCAATGATATATATGCTTCCTTTCGCTTCCTTTAAAATTCTACTTATTATTTTTTCTCTTTCAATTAACCAATCTTTATTTGAATATAGATGCTTTATTTTCTTGTAAATATCTATATTATACTTATCATATTCAAATAATAACTGATATAAAATGTCTTTATATTCAACTTTTTTATTATTATCTTTATATATATCAGCTAGTTTTAAAGCATATTCTCTATCTTTAGTTTCCCTTAATCTATTCTTTAATAAAGTAATCGCATTATTAGTATTACCTTGTTTTAAGTATTTTTCAACTAACTTTAAACAGATACTCTTATCAGTAGAATATTCTTTTAATAACTTCATAATCTTTTCATCATCATTTTCTTTACTATAAATATTAACTAAGATATCTACATAATATTTGGCATTCCAAAAGTACTTTTTATTTTTTCCTTTTTCTAAAGATTCTAATAGTCCTTCTTCTATTTCATCAAAATAAATATTTTTATCTACAAAATAATCTAATAATGGATATAAGTAAATACCATAATTAGAAAGACATTCAGTCTTTAATTCTCTTAAAATATAATCTAATATTTTCTTAGCTAAGGTGTTTTCATCATATAATATAGATTCTAATATTCTTTCGATTATTTCTATACATGATTCTGCTACTTCACCTGTAGAACCATTAGAGTCATCTATATCTGTATCAGGAATTGATTCTAAAATAGCTTTGGCAACTTCAAATGCTAAAACATAGTCACCATTATCAACTAAAGAATTTACTTCTCTAGTTATCTTATGCATATTTTTAGTATAATCCCATGATTCATGATAATCTATAAAACCATCACGACCAGCACTATTTGCAATAGCATCATATATTTTATTTTCATAATCTTCAATAGTTAAACTAGGGAATGATTTATTAAATCTTAATCTAAACTTATCATAAACATCCCTATCTTCAATTAATAATTCTACTAAGAAATCATCTAATTCTATCTTGTTAATTGTCCTAAGACTATCTCTAATCTCTTTTTCTTTAGTAGTATAATTATTTTTTTCATCCAGATTCTCATTTTCTAAATAATATAATAATGCTACCATATGTTTACAATAATTTCCTTCACTTGCATAAGGGCAAGTACAATCTCCATCTATAAATATACCATTATCTACTTCAACAGAGACATCATAAGTATCATTACCTAGGGCTTTTGCAGTTATAATATTATCTTTAATTAAAACATCTTCTACTAAACCATCTTTATAGTATTCATAACCTCTTGATAATATTCTAGTACTAAAATCATCCTCAAAGTCTATCTTCATTATTAATCACATCTTCTCTTTTGTATTAATTATAATTCAAACTCTTTTATAAAGAAATCTACTAATTTATTTGTTCTTTCTTTTATATCTTCAATATGCCATGAGTCTTTACTTACTATATCTTCATTTAATTTTAATCCATTTTTATATCCAATGTAATTACCATCTTTATTAACCCTATTCTTTTTCTTTTCAAAAGATAAATTACTTAAGTTTTGGTTATATCCAGTTATAGTTAAATTTCCTAAAGTATGTATATAATTATTTAAATATTCAACCGCCAAATCTTTATCACAATTAGCGATCATATTAATCCACTCTGTTGGAATATTTTCTCCTTCAGGAAAAATGTGCTCTATAGTCCAAATATATTTATTACTACTATCTCTGCTCCACAAATTAGTATATATTTCATTAGTCTTAAATTTATCTTCATAATAGCATAATAAGAATCTTGTAGCATCTGGATTATCTAAATATATTGATCCTTTTAATTTTGCTTCAAATATTTCATCAGATGATGAATTAGCTTTTAAATTATTGATAATCAAATCATATATTTCAGTATCTTGTTTATCTTTAATTAGTGCTACTAAATCCATAAATATCTTTGTTAAATTTCTTGTGTTTGGATAATCTGTAATATTTCTTCTAACAAAAAACTTTGTTAAATAGTTAATAATATTTGCAATAACCTCGTTATTTAAATTTAATTCTTCTTTTTTTGACAATAAATATAAAAGTAAAATATATGAAGGTGCTCCTTGAATTTTATCTAAATTAAATAATGGCTGTGCTAATTCTTCAATAACATCATCTTCACTTGCATTATTAATTAAAATAGAATAATTTCTTGCTTCTTTTTCAACTCTATTTAAAAATTTTTCATAATCTGTTTTAATTAATTTTTCATAGATATCTAGTATTGTACTTTTTGTAGCTAGATAACCTAATGCATATTTTACTTTTCCTTCTGCTTTATATGGTTCGTTTAATTCATCTCTATAAGCATTATAAAATTGTCTAAAAAATCTTTCTTGTACGCTATAATCATCGCTTAAATAGGAAAGTATTTTTTTCCATTTAGAATAACATTCATTTGATTTAGCATCATCATCTGACACACTAATTAATAAATTTTTAATTAAATCAATAGCAGATAAAGGAACTCCTCTATTATTTAATGATTCGAATAACATATAAGCATCTTTATGAGTTTCTACCTGAATAGATACTAAGATAGCAGAATTAAATTTGTTTACTAACTCAAATAAAATATCTATTTCATTCAAATCTGAATCATCTTTTTGAACTTCTTCTATATATTTATCAATTAAATTAGAAAAGTAATAATAGGCTCGATATATTCTTCTATTACCAGCATTATTCTTTTTTTCATAGTCTAAAAGCAAATCATTTTCACATAGTAAACTAAAATAGTCATCTCTATTATTATTTTGAACTTGTAGTTTTAATCTTGAAATATTTTTACCATTTCTTTTAACAACTAATTCTCTTTTAATATTATTTAAATCTGTAAGTCCATCTTCATCTAACTGACTTTTCATTTTGTTTAATTTATTATATAGAGTTATTAATAGAATAGAAATAGATGTTAACCTTTGTTGTCCATCAATAACTTCTAATATAGCATCACTCCAAGCACTGACACTATCATCTACACAAATAATAGAACCTAAAAAATATCCTTTATCATTTTCAATTACATCATTAAATAATAATCCCCATTCTTTTTGTCCCCATGTATATTCTCTTTGATATTTTGGTATGTTATATAAAATACTCTTTTCATTAGAAAATATTTGAGCTATATTATTTGGCTCTGTATATTTAATCATTACATTCACACTCCTAAAGTTATTCTATCATATATTTATAATAAAAAGAAATGATTATAATTTCATTTCTTTGTTAAAAATAATTATTCGACTTTTAATATGTTGGGCGATGAGTATCATCTTTAAAAAATATCAGATAAAAATCGATTCCTTGTGTTGTATGTTAGCTCTGATTTTATGAGATTGCAAGTCTAAATAAACATATTTTGCATAAGTCCTTGTTTAAATTTTCTTAACTCAAATTCTTTTTTATTTTCATATTCAATTCTCTCATCACATAATTTTAATATTTTACTAATTTTATTTTGACTATTTATATCTGGCAAATATATTTTTATTTTTTTCACTTTATCAGTGTTCAAATTTGCTTGTGTGCCTATAGATACTAATCGATCATAATAATTATTATTATAAAGAAACTCTAAATAATAATAAATATATTCAATATTATTTTTTGAATTAACAATCATGCTAAACATAGCTTGACTTGTAGCAAGTTCAATTTTATTTATAGCAATTAATCCATAAGAAGCATACATAGATAATATTATACTATTTTTCGGAACAATCCATGCAGACGAATTTTTAATTCCTTGTTGCGAAATTGATTTTTCTGTTTTTAATATATATTTTTTTTGACTTGTCATATCACTAATACTTAAAAAAGGAATATTTCCATCATAATAATCTTTGTTCTTTGATGATGGAGTACCACCAGCTTTACCATACGAAATACAATTTTCGATAGTAACATTAGGTTGTCTGTTTTGAAAAAAGGAATTTAATAGTCCTTTTTTAAATAAAGAAGATACTAGAAAAGTTATATAAACATATCTTGCAACAATCCTTTTTTAAATTTTACCAATTCAGATAATTTTTGCTCTTCTAGACTTATTTTAAAATTAATTTTATTAAAATATTTTGCATATTGATTTTGAGTTTCAATATCTGGTAAATTAATTGGAATATCACATAAATTATTAAAATTTAATGTATTTCTAACTCCGCCTTCAAATTTTGAAAAAGTTTCCTTTTTAAAATTATTTGAATTAAACCATTCAAACAAATATGTATTATTTTGGGTGGTTGTAAAGCATTCATATAGTGGGCTAACTACACTTATAAAATCGTTTTCTTTTAGTGCAAGAGAACCTACATTCAATCTTGAAGGATTGTATCCAAAAACGCCTTTTTTTATAACATAATAATTTCTTAGATTTTTACTAGCAACATTTCGGTCTTCAAATTGCTCTGATTGAGGAATAAATCCTGCTTTATTACTTATACTTTCAACATAATTAATAGCGCCATCTTTATTTTTTTTATTCCATTTATTTAATATAACTCCCAACTTACATACATGATTTCCATTTTTAAATATTTCACTTTTTGTGTATGATTTAAATAACTTAAGGGCTTCAATTTTCTTAGTTTGAAGTTGTATTTTTTTGTCTAATAATGATAAAAGTTTTGCAATCTTCTCTTGCTCTTGTTTAGAAGGAAGCATAACTTTTAAATTATTAATGTTATCTCTAGATATACCAAAAACTTTGAATCCATTTGCTAAAATCCTTATTTGATTATGAATAATAGGTGTATTGAAATAATAGCCTTTAAACAATGGAGAAAAAAATTGTTTTTTATCTCTTGCATGTATGGTATGTAACCCAGAAACAAGCTTTTCATTAACATTTATAAGCTCTATAGCTTTACCAATTCCATCATAATCTTCTGATGCATCCGCAAATATAATATCGTTTTCACAACAGAATTCATATTTATTGATTTGTTCTGCATCTTTAATATAAATAGCAACATCATTTTCAACATCGACCACATTCCCATATTTTTTATGAACATCACCATAGTGAATATTTTTTATTATTCCATGATCAGATAACTGTTCTCTAGATAACGAATTTGTACTAAAATACTCAAAACATGTTGATAAATCTATTTTTATCCATTCATCATTAAATTCTTTAAATCTTAGTTTTGGTATATTCATTAAGTATCACTTTCCAATCCTTAAGTTTAATACTTTAAAATTGGAATTTTGTATAATATCTTTGGAAAGGAGTTTATCATGTTATTGAAAAGTAAGAAAATACTTTACAAAGATTGGATTTACACGTGGCTTTTAGAAAAAAAAGATTATATCAAAGAATCTACATATGCTAACTACTCTAATAATATTTTTAATCATATAATTCCTAAATTAGGTAATTATTATCTTAATGAATTAAATCATAAAGTAATTCAAGATTTTTTACTAGAATTATCTAAAAACGGAAGAAAAGATAATACTGGTGGATTAGCAGAAAAAACCATCAAGGATATAACAATAATTATTAAAGGTAGTATTAAAAAAGGAATAAATGAAGATAAAATAAAGCATATAGAATTAACCTTTAACTATCCTAAAGATAATAAAGAAAATAAACTATATGTATTAACTAAAAGAGAACAAAGCAAAATTACAAACTATGTATTAGAAAATATAAATTCTAGAAATATTGGTTTATTAATTTCTTTATATTCTGGTATTAGAATAGGAGAATTATGTGCTTTAAGATGGGAAGATGTAGATTTTAAAAAAAATTGTTTAACAATTAATAAGACCATTCAACGAGTTTATATTAAGGATAAAAATAAAAATATATCTAAAGTTATTATAACGACACCAAAAACTAAAAATGCTAATAGAGAAATTCCGATAAATAAAGACTTCTTAGAAATATTGAAGAAAGTAAAATCAGATAAAGAACACTATATCCTTACTGGTAATGAAAAATATATTGAACCTAGAACATATAGAAAATATTTTAATAAAGTTTTAGACGAATTAAAAATTAAACATTTTAATTTTCATTCATTACGACATACTTTTGCTACTAATTGCATATCTTTAGGTGTTGATTATAAAACAGTAAGTGAATTGCTAGGTCATGCTAATGTAAATATTACTTTAAATTTATATGTTCATCCTAGATATTCACAAAAAAAGAAATGTATTGATCTTGTTTGTAAAGTTTTTCAGGAAAAAGTAGTTTAAGACTTTTTCTTTTTTATGAAAAATATGATATACTTTTTATGAAGAAATAAATATCTATTTATTAAACTTAAGGATTGGAAAGTGATTGTGTATGAATGTACCAAAGTTAAGATTTAGTGAATTTAGTGAAAATTATAAGAAAATCAAATTAAAGAATATGACAAAATTAATAACTAAAGGTACAACGCCAAGAAAATATACTGACTCTGGTGTTAACTTTATTAAAGTAGAAAATCTATTAGATAATCAAATAAAAAATATTAATTCATATATTTCGTATGAAACTCATAATAATGAATTAAAAAGATCTATATTAAAAGAATATGATATATTATTTTCTATTGCAGGAGCATTAGGAAGAACTGCTATAGTAACAAAAGAAGAATTACCAGCAAATACAAATCAAGCATGTTCGATAATCAGGCTCGATAACTTGAATGATTACAACTTATATTATTTGATGGAGAGATTACATCATTTTGATATTAAAAGCTATATTAATAAATGCCAATCTGTTGGAGCTCAACCTAATTTAAGCCTAGAGCAAGTAGGAAACATCTGTATTAATATTCCTAATAAAAAAGAACAGGATAGAGTTGGTAGATTAATTGAATTGGTGAATAAAAAAATAGAACTACAAACTAAGAAAATTGATGCCCTTAAGTTATTTAAAAAAGGACTATTAAAATGTGAGTATAATAAAATCAAGAGCAAAAATTTATCTCAATTAAATAATGTTGCTCAAATATATCAACCACGAACATTATCACAAAAGCAATTAAAAAAAGGGGTATATCCAGTATTTGGTGCTAACGGAATAATTGGATTTAATTCTAACTTCAATCATAAATTACCCCAAATTACGATTAGTTGTAGAGGAGAAAATTCAGGCTCCATAAATAAAACTCCAGAATATTGCTGGATTAACGGCAATTCTATGGTAATAAATGTTGATAATAATCCAAATATAAATAAAGATTATTTAAAACTTATTTTGGAATCTCAAAATCTCAAATATCTTATATCTGGATCAGGGCAACCACAAATAATAAGATCTGATATAGCAAAACATAAAATACCAATTATTAGTATTGATGAACAACTAATATATATAAAAAAATTCAATCTATTAGAGTCTAAATTGCCTTTAGAAATATCTAAACTAAAAAAATTGAACTTATTAAAAAAAGGACTTATGCAAAATATGTTTATATAAGTCCTTTTTACTTTTATAGTTTGGATAAAGGTAATGGTTTTATTATGTTATCATCTTTACTAACTTTAATTTTATCAGCATCAGTTATTTCATATTCAATAACTCTAATATTCCCTCTTCTATCGTAAAAAATTATAGTATTATTTTTTTCCTCTTTAAATCGAAAAGACGAACTTTCTTCTACATTTTTTATTATTTCCTGTTTTGTATTAAATTCCATGTTATTCATTAAATTTCCTCCAATCCAAGTTCCTTTAAGTAAACATTAAGTTCTTTATCAACTTCAGCAATTTGTTTATCAATTTCTTTTAAATCTTTTTGCACTTGTTTAATATCAATTGGTTCTTCTTCTTCAAAAGTATCAACATATCTAGGAATATTTAAGTTGTATTCATTCTCTTCTATTTCTGATAACGGTGCAACATGGCAGTATTTTTCTACTTCTTTTCTTTCAATATAAGTTTGAATAATTTTATCTACATCAGAATCTCTTAACCTATTTTGATTTTTACCTGGCTCAAAATCTTTTGATGCATCAATAAATAAAATATTTTCTTCATGTTCTCTACATTTTTTAAACACTAAAATACAGGTTGGAATACTAGTTCCATAAAAAATATTTGCTGGTAATCCTATTACTGCATCTAGATAATTTTTCTCTTTTATTAAATATTTTCTGATTACTCCCTCACTAGCTCCTCTAAATAAAACTCCATGAGGTAGAACAACAGCCATTGTTCCGCTATCTGATAGTTGATAAATCATATGTTGAATAAAGGCATAGTCCGCTTTTGATTTTGGCGCTAATTTACCATATGCACTAAATCTTTCATCTTCCAAGAATTTAGGGTCCGCACTCCATTGTGCTGAATATGGTGGATTAGCGACAATTGCGTCAAACGTTAAATCAAGATGTTTGGGATTTGTTAAAGTATCAGCATTTTTAATGTCAAAATGTTTAAATGAAATACCATGTAGCAACATATTCATTCTTGCTAAGTTGTATGTTGTTGAATTTAATTCTTGACCGTAGTATTTAGCAACATTCGTTTCTTTTCCTACTCTTAGAAGTAATGATCCTGATCCACAAGTTGGATCATATACTGATTGTAATTTTGCTTTATTGATTGTAACTAGTTTGGCTAAAATTCTTGATACTTGTTGTGGTGTATAAAACTCTCCCGCTTTTTTACCTGCTGATGCAGCAAAATTAGAAATTAAATATTCATAAGCATCACCTAATACATCAATCTCGGCGTCCTCATGATGGAAATCAATGTCATCTATTTTTAACATGATTGTAGATATTAATTCTGTCCTTTCGTTTACTCCTCTACCTAATTTTGAATTGTTTAAATCCATATCTTCAAATAGATTTTCAAAATCGTCTTCAGATTCATTACCTAATGTTGATTCAGAAATAATATTAACTGCTTTTTGTAGCATAGATATATCAAACTTACCTGTTTTAATTTTCTTTATTAAAGTACTCCATAAATAATCTGAGTCAAGGTAATACCCCATGTTAGAATCGTTAATTAATTGACTTTTTAAAGCTTCTCTATACTCTTCTTTTTGCCAAGCCTCTTCGTATGTCATATTATCGCTTTTTAAATATACTTTATTAACGTAATTTACTAAGTTTTCTGATAAATATTTATAAAAAATTAATCCTAAAATATAATTTTTAAAATCATTAGCATCCATATTTCCTCTTAAGGAATTAGCAATGCTCCATAATTGTTTTTGTAACTCTGCTTGTTGTGTTTGTTGTTTTTCTTCTCTTGACATAACTTCCTCCTACATATACTTCTTTAATAAATTTCTGATAAATCCTTTAATATTTTCAATAATTGATATTTTCTTTAAAAATGGTGCATCAATGGATTTACCAATTAAACTATCTGGGAAAATTCCACTATATTCATATTCATCAATAATTTCTTTTAAATTATCTAAATTGATATTATTATCTTTTGAGAATTTTTCTATTTCTTTTTCTCTTTCTACATTCATATGTTTATCTAGCGCTTCATCAATAGAATCATCTTCTTTTAATGTTGGTAAAATTGATTTTAAAAAGCTCTTAATTAAATCAGCTTTTAAGAATAATTCATCATCAGTAATATTAACTAGTTTACTCTCAATATCTTCAATATCTTTCTTCTTTTGCTCTTCATTAGTTAAATCAACATTTCTAATTAAATTTAAAATATACGAAACATTTATTTTATCTGTTTGAATTAATTCAAGTGAAAACGTAACATCATTTAATATTGAACTTTTTTCTTTATCATTTGATAATCTTCTATAAAGTTTATAATATTTACTTTTGTAATCTTCAAACATTTGAGCGTTTAAATCTGTATCACCATTATCTAAATCAAACTCATTAAAAGTTCTTAAACTTACTAAAAGCTTAGCTACTGTCCTAAATGCTATGATAAATGCTTTAATATCCTCTTCTCGTTCTAGTGAATCTACTGAATCAACTACAGGAGTAATTTTTAACAACTCTGAAACTGCTACTTTAAATTTGTTTAAATAGTCTTCATATGGAGCCATTATAACCGTGTCAATACTATCTGTCTGTGAGAACAATTTAACTGCTTCATCTACTCGCTCTTTAGTAGTTCTATAGCACACAATATTTCCAAAAGGTTTAGTTTCTGATTCCACTCTATTTGTTCTTGAAAAAGCTTGTATTAAGTCATGATATTTTAAACTTTTATCCACATATAAAGTATTTAATCTTTTTGCATCAAATCCAGTTAATAACATATTAACAACGATAACAATATCTATTTCAGTATTTTTTATTTTTTTACATATATCTCTAAAGTAAGCATCAAAAGTACTAGATGAAAAATTAGTATTATACATTTTATTATAGTCATCAATTATTTTATCTAATGATTCTCTAGAATGTTCTGAATTTTTATCTAAATCTTCATTAGCACCATAAGTAAATATGACTACGATTTTTAAATCGTGATTTAAAGATTTAAACATATTATAATACTTAACTAACAAAGGAATAGAAGAAACTGTAAATAATGCATTATATTTTCTATCTCTAGTTTTAGTATTATGATGATCAATAATATCTTGAGCAATTAATCTTACTCGGTCATCTGCTATAAACACTTCTTCTGTATCTATGCCTTCCACCATTACATCCTCTTCTGTTTGATTAGAGTTATAATCTACAAATTTCATATAATCTACAGAAAATCCTAAAACATTACCGTCTTTTATAGCATCTTTAATTAAATATGTGTGTAAACATTTTTCAAATATATCGGCAGTACTTCTGCCATCTTGTGATGGATTTTCTTTAAATCTCGGAGTACCAGTAAATCCAAAATATTGAGCATTTGTAAATGTTTTAGATATTTGTCTATGCATATCTCCAAATTGTGAACGATGACATTCATCTATAATAAATACCGTTTTTAAATCTTTATACTTTTCTAAAATTGGTGCATATTTAGCATTAGAACAAGCATTTGCCATTTTTTGAATTGTTGTTACAATTAAATCTTTGGTACTATCTTTCATTTGTTCAATTAATTTATCTGTGTTATTTGTTAAATCGACACAACCCGGTTTAAATTTATTGAATTCATCTAAAGTTTGTTTATCTAAATCTTTTCTATCTACTAAAAAGAAAACTTGATTAATTGATGGTTCCTTAGCCAGTATTTGACTTGTTTTAAATGACGTTATCGTTTTTCCTGATCCTGTTGTGTGCCATACATAACCATTATTATTTGTATCAAGTGCTCTTGATACAATATTTTCAACAGCATAAATTTGGTATGGTCTCATTACTAATAGCATTTTCTCAGTTTGATTTAAAATCATATATCTAGCAATAACTTTTCCTATTTGACATCTATCTAAGAATGTTAAGCAAAAATGTTCTAAATTATTGATTCTTTCGTTATTTACATCTGTCCAATAAAAAGTAAAGCCATAATTTAATTCTTGGTCTCCGTTAGCAAAGTATTTAGTATCTACTCCATTACTAATAATAAATATTTGTATAAATTTATATAATCCACTATAGGAATGTCTTTTATATCTTTTAATTTGATTAAAAGCTTCTTTCATGTCCATACCTCTACGTTTTAATTCAATCTGGACAAGAGGTAATCCATTTATAAGTAGAGTCACATCATATCTATTAGTATATTTTCCTTCAACTGTAGTTTGGTGAGTGACTTGAAAAATATTCTGACACCATTCCCTAGTATTAAACAATTCTATATAAGCGATAGTCCCATCATCTCGTTGTATATCTTGTAATTGTCTTAACTCTTTTGCACTTTGGAAAACACCTTTACCAGATATTTTAATCATTAATCGTTCAAATTCTTTATCACTTAAAGGTTTCTCTTCTAATCTAAATTTATTGTGTTCATTAATTTGTTCTCTAAAATTTCTTTCTAAATCTTCTACAGTATCTATTTGAACTTTTTTATATCCTTGTTTTACCAATTGGTCAATTAACTTTTCTTCTAATTTAGCTTCACTTTCATATACTCCCATACTACACCACTTTCTTCAATTTATGTCTACTTTATTATAACATTAAACTTTGTGTTTTAACAGTATTGTTGAGAAACAGGCAATATGAATACTTAATATATTTATAGTTAGAAATCTATTTCCGCCGACTTAATGTACTCTAAATTCATCTAATATTATGCATGCATTAGAAAAATTTAATTCTATTAGTCTTTTTAATAATTTTTCATATGATTCAATTAACTCTTTATCTTCCTTAATTTTATCGCTATAATAAACAAACGCTTTGACAATTATCATATTAATAATTTGTTCACTATCGCCTTTTAATTCTTCAATTAATTTATTATTATCTAATTTTGTTGTAGATAGTATACTCTCTACAGAAATCAAAATTTCAGGCAACAATTCATCAATGTTTAATTGATACAATGTATAAATTGCTTCCTTAGGATAATAACTTCCATATTTTATTAATTGATTATTTAGGAACATTTTATCACTATATTCATATGAAGTTTTACATTTTTCTATATCCCAGTGATAATATCTATTAATTGAAAAAAATAAAATTTTAAACAAGCATTTCTTTACAACTAACACTGGAATATTAGTAATTTTATCTTCAATATATTTGATTTTTTTCTTGCAAAGTAGTCTTCTATTTTTTTCAACATACGAATCATAAAATTCACAAGAAAATCCACTAAAAATATCTTCATACAATTCAATATTATTATGCGAGAATTCCGAAAAATTGACTTTATCAAACAGTAAATTAACCACTTTTTCCCAATTATTATTACTTTTAATAATTTTCCTATTAAAATGATCAATAATTTCTCTTTGATTATAACTATCGATTATTTTATAGGGATGGTCAATTTTATTGTTGATTTCAATAATGCAATTCAAGATATTCTCCATTATATTTGAAAAATTTTCATCATCATAATCCATGCCACAATTAGAAACATAACAAAGTGTTGATATATCATAATTATTCATCTTAAATGAATTTATTTCTAATTCTTCTTCACAATACAGATACTTTTGAATTATATTGTCTTTCTGACTAATATAATTGTCATATTCACTATTTTCTATATATTTATCTACACCATATAGTTTTGGTTGCATGTTCGGGACAAATATAAAATCTTCTTTATTATTTAATTTTTTCAAATAATTAGCATTATATTTTTGGTGTTGCATTTCATCATATGCCAACTGAACAATAGTATTAAAAATTAATTTCGCAATTTTTTTATTTTGAAAAAGGTATTGTTTTAAATAACTATAATAATTATATATTATGCCATTATGTCCTTCATTTAAAATTATTTTTAACATAAGATTTTTTATATTATTATTTACATCAACACTAATATTCTTTGATAGCTGATTTAGTAATATTGGAAATAAAGATATTTCCGAATTAAATGTATCATTTTCAAAAATTTTATTTATTCCACTTACCCATACTAAACAATATTCATTTCTCTTTTCTGTGGTTAAGTCTTCTTTATTTAGTGCTGCAGCGATAAATGCAATTAACAAACCTTCATATTTAATGTTCATATTTTCATCAGAACACATATTTAATAATTTATTAACTATTTTAACAATTTCATCAGTACTATCATTATTATTCTTATATTTTAAAATTTCTTCATATAATTCATTTTCTGGTTCACATAATTCTTTTTGCTTCTCAACTATTTTTTCTGCTTCACCTGTTATTTTTGTCTCTAGCATAAATGTATTATCATTTATTTTAGTCACCTTAGCATTTCTTAAATCCATTTTTTGAATTTGTAAATAATTAATTGAATCTTCTTTATCATTATTAAATTTAGAATATAAGTAATCAATAATTTCATACGCTCTATGCCTAATTTCTTCTCCAAAATATATTTGCAAATTTGCAATATATGACTGTATATGCATATCACATTTTTTATCAAGTATATATCTATCTTCTAAGTTTGGCACTCCTGCTGCCAATAATATCTGCTGTTTTAAACTGTCTAGTGTTGAATTAGGCAAGTATAAAGTATATCTACTTGTATCCCAATTTATTATTTCAATACTTGTTGCTAAATCTATAGCATAACTTGGTAATTCTTTTTCAAAATTCATACCAACGCTTTCAATTATAGTCAATAAGATTATATTATTTGCTTTTGCATATATATTATTTTTAATATATTCCGAAAAATTTTTAAATAATTTTATATTGTTTTTATATGTTTCTAAATATTTTAATATAAAATTTTTTAGACAATATACTATATCTGCAATTAACGTAGGAACTGAATATTCTATAATCCCAGCTACCCACATCTTGGGATTTCCATAATATTCTCGAATCTTATCATCTTGAAATTTTATTTGAATTTTTAATATTTCATTAGAATATTTTTGATAATAATTTTCTACACATTGATTTATAAAATCTATTGTCCATTCGAAGCCTTGTTTAAAGTTTACATAATACAGATTGTTTAAGAATACGTTATCTGTTACCTTTCTAAAATCATAAATATAATTTGATACTTTCCGCCTTAATCCATATTTGTAATCATTAGAAATTTCATAGTTATAATTGTATTCATCATTAGTATCATGTGAATCTAACCAATAATTATCTAATAACATACAAAATTCTTTTGTACAAAATTTTAACATATTAAAATTCGATTTTTTTAACGTCCAATTTATAACTTCTTGAGCAATTCTTTTTTTGCTTTTATTATCGCTTAATAAATAGCCTGAAAGTTTTCTAAATAACTTTTTTATCCATTCATTAGAATATTTAGCAGCTCCATATATACCAATCAGGCACATATCAATATCATCGATAATTTTATAATAATCTATGATATTTCCGTTTACTTTTAAATCCACATAGTATTCTAATATCTCGCAAGTATGATTAATTATTTCATTTTTAGTATTGTTTTGTAAAATATAGTCTGAACATAACTTGATTATTTTTCTACAATCAATATTTTCTTGTTTATATATTAAATTTTTATATAAAATTTTGATTACACAAGTCCTTCCATATCCAATCGGGTGTAATTGTAATATTGGAAAATTTTGTTTTATATTTATTATTTTAGAGTCAAACGAAAATAAATTTATTACATCTATAAATTCTTCTAATAGATTATTCTCCAATATTTCTCTCTCATAATCACAAAAAAAATCTTTACAATAATCTGATTTAACTATTCCTATTTCAGTCTGCTTTTTCCATTCATCAGATACATTATTGAAAAAAATTAATTTATACAAAAACTTATCCTTACTTTCATTGATAAATAATTTATTTGAAATCCATATTTGATATCTCCTATAAACACACCTTCCCATCTTCTCAATATTCTGATAAAAACTCAAATATTCTCCTTTACATAATTTAAATTGATTATCAAAATATATTTCAAAACATATATCTTCATATATGTCATATTTTAATCTTACACCATATTTATTATCAATAATAACTCCTTCTGTTTTTAATATTTGTAATATTTTAGCATCAATAACATTTACATTAGTTCCTAGTGAAAATTTCTTCGCTCTATCAAACACAATCTTATTTATTTCCTTCATTACTTTAGTATATGATATTTTGTAATTTTTACATTTTTCTTTTAAACAAATTATGTATTCCCATATATATTTACGAAAATTATTAGTTTTATCAATATTCTTAATATCTAATGAATTGCTTACTATTAGATTTATATAAAAAGGAGTTTTTAATAAAGCTGAATAATTTTTATTTTCCGAAATTATTTTAATAATATTATATTTATTTTTGATTTTTTCCAATTCTTTGGAATTTATATCATCTATTTTATAAGTTTGAATTGAATAATTTGACTCTAATTTTAAAAAAGCATTTTTATCGTTCGTTCTACATGATGTAATTATATAAGCATTCTCATATTTTTCCACTAAACTATATAGAGTTTCAAATAAATCTAATTGTATTTTTGATGCATCAGCAATAAATTCTAACGCATCTATAAAGAAAAAAATTTTTTTACCATTTATAAGCTCCAATATTTTGTTAACATCAAATCCCCAAATATCTTCTAAATGTTTTGATTCAACAAATTTTTCTGCACGAGAATATAAAATAATTTTTTCATTTTCTATAAGTTTTTTACATAAAGCTGATTTACCACATCCTGCTTCACCTTGTATAGAAATAAATTGTTTATTTTCTAATTTTATTTTTGATATAATAGCTTTTCTATCAATTTCATACTCATTATTAATTAAAGTCTCTATATTTTTTAATCCAACATTTTTAGAGTATTCTATTTCATTAATAAAATGTGCATAATTTTCATTAAAATTTTCAAACTCTTTTTTTATTAATTTATAAAAATCTTGGTTCTTGCACAAAAGTTGTGGGATGACTATTTAGTTCTAGATATATCAAATAGC
>CAMLTY010000003.1 GCA_946486465.1 uncultured Mycoplasmatota bacterium | reverse complement strand
ATAGAAGATATGTTTGTCAATACATAAATTCGATTTCTTTTCAAAAAAACGCACTTTCCTTATATATAAAAAAAAGAACTTCAGACAAGTCCTTTTATTCATAATTATCTGCTTTAACTTCCATAAAGCTTTGTGGATGATTACATACTGGACATACATCAAGTGCATCTTTACCAACATATACATGTCCACAGTTACGACAAATCCAAATCTTGTCTCCATCTTTATGGAATACTCTATTATCTTTAACATTCTTAAGAAGTGTTAAGTATCTTTCTTCATGTTCTTTCTCAATCTTTGCTACACTTTCAAATAAGAATGCTAAGCGATCAAATCCTTCTTCACGAGCAGTCTCAGCAAAGCCTTTATACATATCAGTCCACTCATAGTTTTCACCAGCAGCAGCATCTTCTAGGTTAGTCATAGTATCAGGAATATCCCCACCATGTAACTCTTTAAACCAAAGTTTAGCATGTTCCTTTTCATTATTAGCAGTCTCTTCAAAAATTGCTGCGATTTGTTCATAGCCATCTTTTCTAGCTTTTGATGCGTAATATGTATATTTATTACGAGCTTGACTTTCTCCAGCGAATGCTGTCATTAAGTTTTGTTCAGTTTTTGAACCTTTTAATTCCATATTTAATACCTTCTTTCTATAATTTATTTATATTAAAGAGATTTCTCTCTTAATATACTACTTCTATCTTTAAAATTAGTATGAATAAGTTTTATTGCTTTAGGACTATTAGGATAGTCAAGATATGTCTTATAGATATCTATGACATCAGGATTTTTATAACAAAATCTAATACTATTATTTTTATCATCTTCTTCTAAGGATAAAGCCCGTTTTTTATTTATTTCATCCATCTTACTAATAGTATTAAGTACTTGTCCACCACCGGAAACACATCCTAGAGGACAATTCATAACTTCAATAAAGTCATAACTATCTAAGTCTTTAAGTACTTCTTCAACATTTTTCATACCTTGGATACTAGCAACTCTTAATTTATATGGGCCAATATTTATCGTTGCCTTATTTATTGTACCACTTTTTTCATTTTCTTCAAGAGCTAAAGAGTCTATAATCTTATCTTCTCCTGTTATTATATAGTTAACACATCTTAAAACTGACTCTAATACTCCCCCACTTCTACCAAAGACAAGTCCTGCACCACTTCCTTTTGATAAAAGAGAATCAAACTCTTGGGGTTTTGTTTTAGTAATATCAATGCCCGATTCTTTTAAAAGCAGTACTAATTCACTAGTAGTAAGACATACATCCATACCAATTTCTGTTATTCTTATTTCAAACTTCTTAGCAGTACAAGGTGCTACTACAACATTAACTATTTTTTCTTTTGGTATGTTCATCATTTTTAAAAAGTAAGTGTTAATAACAGAACTTTGTATCCCTATTGGACTCTTAACAGTAGATAAATGCTCTAATCTATCCGGATGATATATTTCTAAGTATTTAACCCAGGATGGACAACATGAGGTAAACATAGGTAAAGCACCCTTGTTCTTTAATCTATTAACTAACTCATGGGCTTCTTCCATAACAGTCATATCTGCACCAAAGGTAACATCAAAGACATAGTCAAAACCTACTTCTTTTAAAGCACCAACTAACTCTTTTTCAAGAAATGTACCTGGTTCTAGTCCAAAACCCTCACCAATTGAGGTTCTAACTGCAGGTGCGACTGATATAGTTACAATTTTATCAGTATCATGCAAATAATCTAAGACTCTTTTATAATCATATTTAGGAACTAAGGCCCCAACAGGACAATTTAAAATACACTGTCCGCAGTTTATGCACACTGCTTCCTTACATTTCTCATCATAGTTAATTCCTACAACATCTCTACATATAGTCTTACATCTACCACAATTAATACATCTTTCTTTAATTCTTTTAATACTAGGATTATCTTCATCAATCCTTACTGCCTTACTTAATTCCATAACTACTCTTTCCTTTACAACTATCACATATACCTTCAAATACTAAGTTAATGTGTCTAACATCTTTTAAATTAGAATCTGATAACATATTATCAATTATATTTTTATCTAGAAATACATCAGTAATTTTATTACACTTAAGACAATAAAAGTGATAATGGTCTTTTCTATAATCATAGTGAATACCATCAAGACATTCTATCCTTCTAATTATATCATCACTAACTAGAGTCTTAACTGTTCTATATATAGTCGCTTGTCCTATATTTTTATCCTTTAATAGATCACACAACTCTTTAATAGTAGGATGATTATAACTATTCTTTAACACTTCTATTATCTCTTGTCTTTGTATTGTATTTCTTTCCATATCTACACCTTATTGATAATTATTATCAATTAAATTATAATAAAATTAAATCTTTAAGTCAACGAAAAAGGACTAAATATTTCTATTTAATTCCTATATATTTTCTTTTAAACTCTTCTAAGTCTTTAAAGTATTTATTCTTAAAATCAATATCATTATTAACAAGTCCTAAGTCTTTACTTTGTTTTATTTTATGTAAATATCTAAGTCTCATTAACTCTTCTTTTTCACTTTTCATAATCTTACGAATACTTAACTATATTCTTTAACCTCCTAATCACTTTCTTTTCTATTCTTGAAATATAAGATTGACTTATACCAAGTAGTTCTGCAACTTCTTTTTGAGTTAATTCATTATGTCCCATAAGTCCATATCTTAATATAATAATATCTCTATCTCTTGGATTTAGTTTCATAACTTCATCTAACATTAATTTTTTATCAGTCTCTTCTTCTATTCCCTTAGTAACTATATCGGCATCGGTTCCTAAGATATCTTCAAGATGTAACTCATTACCTTCAGCATCAAAGCTTAATGATGCGTCAATACTAACTTCTGTTTTAGATTTTTTAATCTTTCTTAAATACATTAATATCTCATTATCAATACAACGCGAAGCATAAGTTGCAAGTTTTATATTTTTATCAGGTTTAAAAGTATTTATTCCCTTTATAAGACCAATTGTACCTATACTAACCAAATCTTCTAAATCTACTTTAGTATTTTCATACTTTTTAGCAAGAAATACGACTAATCTTAGGTTATGTTCTATTAACACATCTCTTGCATGAATATCTCCATCCATAGCCATAACTAAATATGCTTCTTCATCTTCTTTAGATAATGGTTCTGGTAAAATATCACTACTACCTACATAAAATATTTCACAGCTCTTATCAAGTAAAAATGCAACTAAGTAAAGTAAACTAATCATTTTAATTCCTCCTCTATTATATTAGGAAGTATACAACTCGCTCCCTTTATTTCTATATTTTTAGGACTAATACCTAATAGGTATTTCTTTGTAATTAAATTATCATCTATCTTTAATTCCTCTATTTCTATACATCTAAGCAAATTATTAGAATCCACCGTTTTAAACGGTACTAAAATAGATTCTTCTAAGCTAAGATTTATTTCACTAGAATTAATTAGAATAACTCCTCTTTTCTTATAAGGATCTTTAATGTTATTACCAGTATCTAAGAATCCCAAGGTATTAACTACACCCTTCTTACATTTTATAGATACTTTATGTAATAATTCTCTTTTCTTTTTCTCATTCTCCATTGTTTTATGGTACAGATAAAAGATTATAGGACTACTAATTAAAATAATAATTAAGTTTAGACTAGTTCCATCATGGATAAAGATAAAGCCTTTTTGTTTATAACTAAACTGGTTATTTAAAAAGTAGATAAGGCCTCCTAAGATAATACTATTGCCATAAAGACTCTTTATAAGAGTAAAAAATAATTCTTTAGAGGTTATCTTAAAACCAACTAAAATCATAATTATACTTATTACTACTTTAAAAAGAAATAAAGAAATATTATTTAAGGGTAGGAATAAAAGAAAGGTACTAAGACTTCCTAGAAATGAAGATATTACTAATCTTCTTTTTTTAGAAAAGACTTTACACTCTATACTAACTGTCATTAAAAGGAGTAAATCAAACATGAAATTAATAAAGAATATTAGATCTAAATATACTTTCATTCCTACCACCGTTTTAAGTATATAAAAAAAGAAACGAATAATTTGTCGTTTCTTATTAAGTGCTTAATTTTCCCGACATTGTCGGGACTTTTATCATGTGTAAGTCTTAATTTTATCATGAGTAAAATCAAACATAACCATACCATTTATTTGA
This sequence comes from uncultured Mycoplasmatota bacterium, assembly GCA_946486465.1. Taxonomy (GTDB): domain Bacteria; phylum Bacillota_I; class Bacilli_A; order RF39; family UBA660; genus Onthousia. The sequence continues at coordinate 44,428 of CAMLTY010000003.1, read as the reverse complement.
GTGTTGTAAATAATTGAACCATTTTCTTCTAATCTTTCAATTACTTCTTTATGAGGATGATTGAATTTATTATCTATTCCTGATGATATTAAAGCATAAGTAGGATTAACTTTATCTATAAACTCTTCACTACTACTAGTTCTAGAACCATGATGCCCTACTTTTAATATTGTAATATCATCAAGTTCATAGTTATCTAAAATGTATTCCTCACTCTTAATACTAGCATCTCCCATAAACAGTAATCTCTTATCATAAAAAGTACTATATAAAACTAAACTACTATCGTTTTCATCAGGATAAGTATTAGATATAACTAAAAAGTTAAAGTTACCTAAATTAAAGCTATCTCCTTCTGTTAATTTGTAATGATTAGAAGAACTCTTCCATATCTTTTTCTCTAAGTTATTTAACTCATTGCCATTAAAGAAAACGTTTTTAACCTCTATCTCATCCATAATTGTTAAAGCTTCCCCTGCATGGTCATAGTCTCCATGAGTTAAAACTAAGTAGTCTAATTTTGTTATTCCTAAAGTTTTAAGAAAATTAACTAAATAAACACCACTACTTGTCTTTTCATACTGCATCCACTCTTCAGTATAATAAGACATAACCCCTCCTGTATCTATTAACATAGACTTATTATTAGATGTAATTAAGAATGAGTCTCCCTGCCCTACATCTATCATATATAAAGCATCTTTTGGAAATATTTTAGGATAAGAGTAATGTATTATTACCAAAAGTAGTATTAATAATAAAAATATCTTCTTCTTTGCCTTAACAAATAAATAACTAAATATTAGGATATAGTATAATAAATAATAAACTATATTAAACCGTGCTAGAGTTATATAACCTATATTAAAGTGAGATAAGAATGTAACACTTCCTTCAAAGATATTTATAAAAAACTCTAAAATAAAAGATAAAAATGGTATAAAGAAACAAATTATAGATAAGGGAAATATAATTACGTTAATAAAAGGAACATAGAATAGATTATAAACTATACTAAGAGGATTAGTATAAGAAAAATGATATAAAGAAATGGGTAAACTAACTAAGAAGCTTACCCATGATACTTCTAATAAGTCTATTATCTTACCTTTACTTTTCTTATTATTCATGTATAAGATTAACGTACAACTTATAACGGTAGAGTACTGAAATCCTACATCAAATATGTAATAGGGATTTATAAAGAATAGTATACTTAAAGATAATAGAATTAAGAAAAGAGGTCTAATATTCAAGTTAAAAGTGTTATTAAGAGAAAATACTAAACTAAATATTAAGGCTCTATCAATCGCTGCACAGTCTTCTATTATTAGGTAATAACAAATTAGAATGCAAAAGACAAAAAGCAAATTATTAAGATTTATGGTTTTCTTACGTAGAGTAATAATAGAAATTAGAAAACTAATTTGTGTTCCTGATAGAGCGAAAAGATGAGAAATACCAAGATTTCTAAAATCTTCTTCTAAAGTAGTATCAAAGGAAGTATCATCTCCTAAGAAGAAAACTTTTATATAACTGCCTACTTTATCATTACTAATACTACTTCTAACTGCATTTCTAATACTATATAAAATATTACTATTTTTATGTTTAATATAATAATTAGATACTTTCATTATATAAAAAATCTTTTGGTATTTTAGGTAGGTAGGATAGGAAAAACCATAAAAATTTTTACTAGAAATGGGTTCGTTCAACTCTCCTTTTAAAGTAAGAGTATCACCTAATGAAAGTTCTTTCTTTGTTTTATGTAATTCTTCTTCGGTATCGAAGTAATAAGTGGCGATAAGTTTTTCTTTTGTTTTAAGTGTCAGTGTCATTTTATTACCTTGATATTCTATAGATTCTATTACTCCTTCTACTTTGGTTTCACTCCCTTCAAATTTGGAGGTAAAATCTATATTTATATAAATAACAAGATAAATCAAACTAATTATAAATAACGTAATATAAATAGATTTAAATAGTAATACTTTCCTTAATATCATCAAAGATAGCATCTCCTATGCCATTAACTTCTTTTAACTCTTCAATATTTTGAAATGCTCCTACTTCTTCCCGATATTTTATAATTGCTTCAGCTTTCGCTTCCCCAATACCTGGAAGCATCATTAACTCATCAAGGGTTGCGGTATTAAGTGATATTTTACCACTAATAACTACACTACTAGAACTAGTATCATTAGTACTATCTTCAATACAAGCATCGTTTTCAATACCATTTTGATTTTTACAGGCTTCTTGTTCTATTTCTTCTTGTTCTTTAGTTTCTGTAAAAGACTCTACTTCATCAAAACTATAAACAATAATAACCATTTCATCTTTAACTTTCTTAGAAAGATTTAAAACTGAAGTATCGGCAACTTCTGTTAAATCACCTGCTAATCTAATAACATCAATAACTCTACTTCCTTCTTTAACAGTATATATTCCAGGATTAATAACTTCTCCTTTAATATCTACTTGATAGTAAACATCACTTGTCTTTTCCTCCTCTTCATCCTTTTTGATGTCTTTCTTTGTATTTAAAACAATATTTTCATCTTTCTTATCTTTCGCAGTAAAATTTTTATAGATAAAGATAGATGCTACGACTAATAGCAAAACAAGTCCTAAAATACAAAGAATAATTTGTTTTTTATGACGATAAGTAAAAGTCATTTCTTTTCCTCCTTTCCAGTTACGATACTAACAGAAAGGAAAAATAATTGCAAAAAGTGAATTTTTAAAATTCAAGAAAAAAAGAGCCCCAATTTATTAAATTGCTCTAGGGAATTTTGAAAATTGAAGCCTAAAATCCTTTGAATTTACAAAATTCATACTTTTTTAATTTTTTTTATCTCGAAGCTTATTTTCAATATTAACACGTTGAACTATGGCTAGAGAAACCATTAAACATAAAGTAAAACTACCACCATAACTCAAGAAAGGTAAAGGTACTCCTGTCATAGGCATAAGACCAAATAAGCCCATTAAATTGACTACAACATGTAAAAAGATATAGACGGCAACACCATAACAAAGTAAAGCTCCTCTATTTGTATAACTATCTCTTCCTATCTTTAATATGCGGTAAAGTAAATATAGATAAGCAAGGATTATTATAATTCCAACAACAAGTCCTAACTCTTCAACAGTAACAGCAAAGATAAAGTCTGTATAAGGATATGGTAAGTACAAATACTTCTGAGTACTATTACCAAGACCTACACCAGTAAGACCACCATTATTAATAGAAATATAACCATTACATACTTGATTACCTGTATCTAGTAATCTATCACATGGTCTTGTAAAGTTAAATCTTTCTATCTGTCTTGCTTGTAAAAAACTTCCTCCTGTCATAATAAGTACCGCTCCTACTACTAAACACATACCAAAGAATAAACCAATAACTTTAAATTTAATAAGGCTTGAAACAGGAGATGAGAAAAATATTATACCTGTAAGTCCTGCAAAGATAATAGCAGTTCCTAAGTCAGGTTGTAACATAATTAAGAATGTTATAATTACTCCAACTATTAAAGGAATAATAGCGATAAAGAAGTTATTTAAACGTTTTTCATGGACTTCATAAAACCTGGCCATAAAAACTATCATAATTACTTTAATAAATTCACTAGGTTGTAAAGTAAAAGGACCAATCGGAATCCAACTAACAGCATAGTTTGTCGCTTTACCATAAATAAGTAAAAGAATAAGAATTGCTAAAAAGGCAATTAAAAGAATATTTGACATCATGCCATAGAACTTAGTATTAAACTTAACCATAATTATACAAAAGATAAAACTAACTAATAAAAATAATCCTTGTCTAAAGAAATAATCATAAGGACTTCCTCCATTCATGTATGATGTAACATTACTAGCAGAGAATATCATTACTAGTCCTAACACAAAAAGAATTAGAGTTAGAATAAATAATGGTTTATCTATATTTTTAATTATATCTTTAAGTTTAGTCATTATTCTAACCCTCCTTATCTTTAGTCTTTTTCTTTAAGAATACCATAAATTAAAGATAGTTTAAAGTCACCTAGTCAAATTCATTAACAATTTGACATATTTTTTCATATCTTATAATAGAAAAAGGAGGTTTTTAACTATGTATTATTATGGTGGTGGATCATTTAATTCATTCCCAAGTTGTGGATGCTCTAATCAATGGTTTTATCCTAGTTGCGGTTGGGGCTGGGGCAATAACAACAACAATAACTATGCCATAATTTTAGTTTTATTTATACTATTAGTTATTGTAATTGGTGCCAGATTTACTCGTTAAGAAAGGTTTTCCTTTCTTTTTTTTTAGATATGTGTTAAAATATAGCAAGAAATGGGGTATTTAGATGTTAAGAAATAAAGATATATTAGATGAAAAAGATAAAAGATTAAGATTAGTTAGTAAAGATGTTACTTTTCCATTAAGTAAAGATGATTTAAAGACTATAGACTTAATGGTAGAATATCTAACTAATAGTCAAATAGAAAGATTATCAGAAAAGTATAATTTAAGACCTGGTATGGGTATGGCAGCAATTCAATTAGGTATTCCTAAAAGATATTTAGTAATTGTTCATGAAGTAGATGAAGAAGAGTTTGATACTTATATTATTTGTAATCCTAAGATTATTAGCAATTCAAGTGAAAAGATATATGTAGAAATGGGAGAAGGATGCTTATCTGTAAACCGTGAAGTTGATGGTATTGTTCCAAGATATGCTAGAGTTACCGTAGAAGGCTATGATACTAAAGGTAATAAAATAAGAGTTCGTGCTAGAGAAGAACTTGCTATTGCCTTTCAACACGAAATAGATCATTTAAATGGGGTTATGTTTACAGATTATATAGATCCTAAGAATCCCTATAAAGACAGTGATAAATATAGAGCAATATAAAAACAGGACGAACCTGTTTTTTATTTTATCCCCTTTTTCTTACCATAGTATAAAACTAATAATTGTAACTTATCATCAGGTTCTAAATTAGGAACTACTTCTAATACTTTCATAAATTCAATTACTACTTCATCGTATGTAAGTTTAGCAAGTGCCTCTCCACTAAACACTTTTTCTTTATCTTCTCTACTCTGACATAAAGATTACTTGCAGTCTCTAAAGTTATATCATTTGAACTGTGTATAAAATAAGTATAATTGATATTATATTTATTTAATATCCCTTCTTTTAATAATTAGTATATATCACATTTTACATAGACCGGAACATTTATTTTGTTTTTAGATTTACAAAACTTCCCTTCCTTGCTAGAATTAAATAGGAGGATTTTATGAAAAAATACATTGTTTTGTTATTTTTAATTATTTTATTCGGATTTACTTTTGCTTTTAGACGTCCTTTATATAATTTATATAGAACTTATTTTGTTAAAGAAAATAAAGATGTAACTTTAAAGGAATCTAACGATTATACAAGAGATTATGATTTTAATTTTGTTAAACGAACTGATGACTTTACTCCTAACGAATATCAAGACTTATTAAATATTTATTACACTGTTTTAAACTCTGGAGTAGAAGAATTCTCATTTTACTGTCCTGATGAATACTCTTCATGTATAAATGATGTTGACAGTCTTGCTAATAATCAAAAGGTTCTATCAACGATAAATAACTTTGTTCATCCTTTTAATAGTTTTAGACATTTAGAAACTAGTTATGATGATTATGGCAAAGTTACTTTAAAGATTGAACATATCTATAGCAATAGTGATATTAAATTAATTGAAGCGAAAGTTAAAGAAGTAGAAAGTGAAATATGGAATAATTCTATGAGTAATGAGGATAAAATTAAGGAAGCTCATAATTATATTATTAATAATAGCAAATATGATAAGGATAGAAGTGATAATAATATTGTAAGATATAAATCAGATACTGCGTATGGTACTCTTTTGGAGGGTTATAGTTTATGTGGCGGTTATACTGATACTATGGAATTGTTTTTAGAAGATATGGGGGTTAAAAGTTATAAAATATCATCAGAAAATCATGTTTGGAATGCTGTTAATTTAGATAATGCCTGGTATCATTTAGATCTAACTTGGGATGACCCAATTACTACTGATGGTAGTGATATCTTAGAATATAATTTCTTCTTAATAACTACTAGTGAGTTAAATGAATTAGAAAATGAACAACATAACTATGATAAAAATGTTTATAGTGAGCTTGCAACTTAAAAAATGTTAGGAGATGTTTCCTAACATTTTTATTTATTCTTTTCCATCATTTTCTTAGCCATCTTTAGGATAAATTTATTAGTAGCAGGTACCTTTTCTCTATCTTTCTTATAACCTAGTGTTTTTAAAGCATTATCAGCATAATCAACACATAAATCAACTCCTGAGATAAAACTTGCCATACTTGACCCTAAAAAGACAATAGGTCCAGCCATTTCTTCACATTCTGCAAGACGATGAGCAACACCTGTTTCTGCTAAAAGCGCTTCTTCTCCACCAGCCATCTTTTCAAATTCATCTTTCATACCTGTATCAGTAGAACCTGGCATTACATTATTAACTCTAATATCCTGTTTTCCTAGTTTAATAGAGGCATCACTCGCATACTCTGATAAACATCTTTTAGAGTACATGTATGCAAAAGTTGCAGGTGATATTTTGGCAAGAGGTTCTACTATACTCTCTATTTCTTCCCAAGTACTTGCATTTACTACCTTACTCTGTTCTTTTCTAAATTCTTTCCAGTTAAGTCCTGCAGTACTTGTTACATAGACAATACTACCACCTTTACTCATTCTCTTAGTTAAATATTCTTCTGTAATATAGAAGTTAGCAGTGTAATTACAGTTAAATGTTGTCATATAATCAGTTTTAGAACCAGAAAGCCCTGCTACTCCAAAGAAACAGTCAATATGTTCTGGAAGTTTACTAAATAAGTTATCTATCTCTTCTTTTTTAGATAAATCACATTTTATAAAGTCCTTAATCCCCTTAACATCGCATGGATTTAAGTCAACAGCATAACAACTAGCTCCTAAATCTACTAGCATTTCTACTGTTGCCTTACCCATACCACTACTGGCTCCTGTTACTACACAAACTTTATCCTTATAACCAAAATAATCTTTCATATAAACACTACCTTTCTAAAATAAGTATAGAAAAACAAAAGAAAAAAGTAAATAATTTAGAGAAAATTAGATATTTTTTTACAGTTTATATGAAGTTTCCCTCATCTAATACGTTTTGATTATATCATAAATGGTACTAGCATGTAAAGATGTTTTTGTAATGTTATTTTTTATTTCTCCTCACCTTATTTTTGTTTTTTTTAGTTTTATCTTCATCAAAATCAATAACACCTTCCCATTCAAAAGGTTTTAAATCTTTAAGGACCTCTGATGCATTAAGTATAGGTCTTTTTTGTTGAAAAAAACCTTCAGGAAACTTTGTTATGCTTTTCTTTGACATATAACATTTCCTCCCTTATATAAAATTTAATACAATTATATATTATCATTAATGTAACAAATATTCAACACATTTTTAAATTCCATTAATAAATTATAAATTATTGATTAAATCTTTTGTTTTGTGTTCAACATTTAAACTTATAACTAGTTTTATTAATTTGTCTAACATATCATCACTTAAACGACCGATAACTTTATAATCTATTTTATCTTTCTTAAAATAGAATAAGTCATCTGCCCTAATATAACCACTTTGTTATTAACATTTCTACCATTGATTTTGTTAGGTGTGATTTCTAGATTACTTTTAATTTTTAACTTTCTTTTCTTATGGCTTTCACTATGAAAACTACACATAACATTGGAAATAAAATCATATGAGTAACTCTCTATTATCCCTGCTTCATCATTAATTACCACAAAAGAGTGTCTAGGAACAACAATACCATTCTTATCTTTGAACTCTTTAACAACAATTATGTCTCCAACTCTACACATAGATACCCTCCTTTCTTTAATATTCACACAAAAAAATACTTGTGTCTACTATATTATTAACGATATCTTTATTTTTGCTCTTTTAATTATTGCACAAAAAAACTAGAGTTTTTTTTACTCTAGTCTCTTATCTTTATTACTTATCTCTTAATTCTACATCTAAAGTAGTAGTTACCTTCTTAATAATATTATCAAAGACATTCATTACTTCTTCATCTGTTAAAGTTCTATTACTATCCATAAATGTTAAGTTATAAGCGATAGACTTCTTATCATTATCAAGTTTTTCATAAACATCAAAGACATTTATTTCACTAAGTAGTCTGCCTCCTGCTTTTTTAATAACTGTCTCTACTTCACTTGATGACATAGACTTAGGTACAACGAAGGCAACGTCTTTAATTATTGTTGGGTACTTTGAAGCTTCTTTATATTTTAAAGGCTTAACTTTCGTCATTAAAGCATTTAAAGATAACTCACAAACATACACTTCGTCTTTACAAGTTTTAGGATGAACTCTACCCATGATACCAATTCTTTTACGGTCAAGAAGAATATCTGCTGATACTCCTGGATGTAAGTCTTTAACACCACTCTTAACAAAGCTATAACGGTTTTTAAAACCTAAGTAATCAAGAATACTTTCAACAATTCCTTTCATCAAGTAAAAGTCTACTTTCATTGAACCTTTCCAAGGATTAGTAACATAGTTACCTTTCATAAGAAATGCTATCTTAGACTCTTCATTATATGATTTATCATAAGTTTTAGCAATTTCATAGATATTTATATCCTCTACCTTACGAGCTTTATTATAGTTATAAGTATTTAATAAAGATGGTATTAAACTTGTTCTAACAACGCTCTTATCGATACTCATAGGATTAGGCAAAGTAATTTTCCCTTTTTCTTCATAATCAAAACTACTAGCCATAGATGGTGATACTAAAGTATATGTTTTAATTTCATTAAGTCCTAAACTTCTAAGTCTTTTAGAAATAGCTTTACGATATTTAACATCACCTACATACTCTCCTCTTTTTAATTCTATCTTAGGAAGAGTTCCTTTGATATTTTGATAACCATAAAGTCTACCTATCTCTTCTGCTATATCATTAACATTAGATTCAATATCAAGTCTTCTACTAGGGATAGTTACCTTAAACTTACCATCTTTAATAGTATAAGGAAAGTCTAATCTTTCAAGTTCATGTTTCATAATATCTTCATCTATTTTAATTCCTAGCATTTTATCTACATCTATGGGATAGAACTCTACTAATTTAGGAGTTTTATCAATTTTATCGTGTTTAACAGTGCCAGATAGAATAGTAGCATTAGCATATTTTTCTAGTAAATGACAAGCTCTATCAAGAGCATAATTAGTATATTCATAACTAAGTCCTTTACCATATCTTATACTAGCTTCACTTCTAAGGTCTAAGTGAGATGCCGTATATCTAATACTAACTGGATCAAAAATAGCCGCTTCTATCAAGATATTTTTAGTAGTAGGCTCAACTTCTGTATTAGCACCTCCCATAACACCAGCGATACAAACAGGTTTTTCTCCATCAGTAATAATGATATCACTATTTCTTAAAACTCTTTCTTTATCATCTAAAGTAGTAATCTCTTCTCCTTCTTTTGCATCTCTAACTAATATTTTATCACCTAAAGTATCTTTATCAAAGAAGTGAAGGGGTTGACCAAACTCTAACATAACATAATTAGATATATCTACAACATTATTTATTGGTCTCATACCAACAGAAAGTAATCTTCTTTTAATAAAGTCAGGTGACTCTTTAATTTCTACATTAGTAACCATTTTCGCTAAGTAATAAGGACACTTAGTAGTTTCTACTTCAAGTTTAAAATGATTATTAATATTATCTTTATTTTCACGATAAGATAAATCTGGTAGTGTTACTTTTCTATTTAATATTGCAGATATTTCATAAGCAAAGCCGATATGATAGTAACAATCATTATTACGATGTTTATGAATATCTAACTCATATAATGTATCTTCAAGCCCTAAATAAACAAGAGGGTCTTTTCCTACAGGGGCATTGTCTTTTAACTCTTCAATACCTTTAGCATATGTCTCATCATTCTTCTCTTCAAGACCAAGTTCATATAAAGCACAAATCATACCATTAGACTCTACTCCTCTAATCTTACTGGCTTTAATAGCAAAGTCTCCTGGAAGCACAGCTCCTGGTAAGGCTACTATTACTTTAAGTCCTTCACGAACATTAGGTGCCCCACAGACTATTTGTTGTAATTCGTCTTTTCCTACATCAACCATACATAAATGTAAATGGTCACTATCAGGATGATCAACACAAGATACAACTTTTCCAATAACTAGATTATCTATTTTATTAGTAATAACTTTTTCAATATTAATACCAGCTTCAGTAATTTTAACTGCTAACTTTTCTAAATCTTGGTCAGATATATCTATATAATCTTTTACCCACTCTAAATTAATCATTGTTATCTAACTCCCCTCTATCAAAATTATTAACTTCTCTTAAATCAGTATTATAGAATACTCTTATATCATTAATACCATACTTAAGCATTGCAACACGTTCTGCTCCAAAACCAAAGGCAAAACCTGACCAAACACTAGGATCAAATCCTCCCATTCTAAGAACATCTGGATGAACCATACCTGCTCCTACAATGGTAATCCAACCTGTATGTTTACAAATATTACAACCCTTTCCTTTACAATTAAAGCAACTAATATCTGCTTCTACAGAAGGCTCTGTAAATGGATAATAACTTGGCCTTAATCTAACTTCAACATCTTCCCCAAATAACTTCTTAAAAACAACTTCAAAAGTACCTTTTAAATCTGATAGAGAAATATCTTTATCAACAAGTAATCCTTCAATTTGCATAAATTGATGAGAGTGAGTAGCATCATCATCATCTCTTCTATAAGTCTTACCAGGACAAATAACTCTAACTGGCTTCTTACCTTCTGCTTTTAACATAGTTCTAACTTGAACAGGTGATGTTTGACTTCTAAGTAGTATCTCTTCTCCTTCAATATAAAATGTATCTTGAGCATCTCTTGCAGGATGTCCTTTAGGTATATTTAACATTTCAAAGTTATATTTATCTTCTTCAACCTCTGGTCCATCAACTACATCATACCCCATAGACATAAAGATTTCTTCTACTTCTTCTATTAATTTCTCTAAAATATTAGGAGAACCTATACTCACTTTTGTACTAGGTAAACTTATATCAATAGATTCACTTTCTAGTTTTTTATTTAATTCATCAGTCTCAAACTTATCTTTTAGAGCATTATATTTTTCATTAAAGTAAGTTCTTAAAGAGTTAACACTCATACCAAACTCTTTTTTCTTATCATTAGGAACATCTTTAATCTTACTATTAAGTTCTGTAATAATACCTTTCTTACTTAAATATTTAATGTGTAGTTCATTAAGACTCTTTAAGTCTTTAACACTACTTAAATCTTTTTCAATTTCTTTTTTAATATCTTCTATATTCATCTTCTAACATCTCCTTTATCTTAACTAATCTTTTTACATGAGGAACATTTACATCTTCTTTAGGACTATAGTAAATTGTTCTAAGCCCAGCATTCTTAGCTCCTAATATATCTTTATCATAATTATCTCCTACCATAACACATTTATAAGGCTTATAAGGCCCACAAGCATAAAGAAAGCCTTCTTTACTTGGTTTCATATATTCTTCTGCTCCTATAATTTCTTTAAAGTATGAATCTAATCCTACTTTTTTAACTCTTCCCACTTGAGTATTAGTAAATGCATTTGAATATATTACATTCTCTATTCCTTTATTATTTAAATAATCAAGAACTTCTACCACCCCAGGATGAATGGCTTCATTAACATTTATCATGTAATTAGACCATTTTCCTATTAAATCTGGACTTATATTAACCCCTGTAGTTACACTAAGAAAATGGCTTAACATTTTTCTATCATATTTAGGATATCTTCTTTCATAAGCCATTAGTAAATCAAACCACTTACTAATAAATTTTGTATAATCTTCTTCACTTAAGTTTGCCCTAAATAGTTCTTCTTCTTTTGAAAAATCTCCATCTAGAATTGTTCCATCCAAGTCCCAAATAAATCGTTTAACCATAACTCCTCCTTAAAAATAAAAAATAACTATAACTTAAGGGAGTCTACAAGAAGTATACTCTGTACCACCTTAATTTATAGTTATTGTAACTAACTCATTATCTTAACGCGATCTTAACGCCTATAATTTTGTTATAGGAACTCCTAAGATGAATTCATAAACTATTCTTATCTATTTCCACCAACCATAGACTCTCTTTAAAGACATCGTTTACTACTACTTCTTAATCATAGTCATTTCATGAATTACTATATCATATTTAAAAGTTAATTGTAAATAGAAAATATTACTTTTTATTGAGTAAATACTTCTTTTCTAACTCTAAAACTTTATCTCTTCTTTCTTCCATTTCTATTAAATAGTTATAGTTATAATCTCCTTCTAAATAATTAGTTAAATTTCTTACCATTAAATTATTCATATAATCATCATAATTATCAGTATAAACTTCAGCATTATATAATTGTTCTATTAAAATCTTTAAATCACTAAGACTTCTTGTATCATTAGTAATATCTAATCCTTCTAAAACTCTCTTATAATTATCAAAAGCAACTTTACCACTATCTAGTCCTAATAAAATCATCTTTCTAAGTTCTCTTTTTCTAGGTATAAAGATACCTAAAGTACTCCTTACATATAAAGAACCTTTAATAGTAAAACTATTCCACTCTTTTAAATTATTTATACTATCATAAATATCTACACCTATTTGTTTTAATAATAAGTTATAACTATTCATAGAAAGATTGCCATTTGTACTTATCTCTTTATCAATAAGTTCCTTTCTATCTTTCATTATTTCTAAAGGATAATTAATTTTTTCTTTCATCAACAAATTCCCTCTTTCTAACAAAACATATTATATACTAAAATCAACCTAAAGTAAATAAAATTAAAAGTAGTGCTAAACACTACTATACAGTCATTAATTCTTTTTCTTTATCTTTATAGATATTATCTATATCTTTATTATAGTCATTAACAAGGTCTTGAACATCCTTCATCATACCTTTTTCTTCATCTTCAGGAAGTTCCATCTTCTCTATTTTCTCATTAGCTTCATGTCTAATATTTCTAATAGATACTTTAGCTTCCTCAGCCATGGCTTTAACTTGTTTAGTAAGTTCTTTACGTCGCTCTTCTGTTAAGGCAGGTATAACTATTCTAATAGTCTCTCCATCATTAGATGGATTATAACCTAGATTTGCGGCGATAATAGCTTTCTCTATATTACCTAAACAACCTCTATCAAAAGGTTTAATAAGTAATTGAGTTGCCTCTGGTACTGAGATAGTTGCAAGACTCTTTAATGGAGTCATAGAACCATAATAATCAACAGCAACACCATCTAAACTAGAAGGATTAGCTCGTCCTGCTCTAACTGTAGTAAAACGTTTCTCTAAGTTAGCAAGAGCTCCTTTCATTTTAGTTTCTACATCATTTATAAATTCACTATTCATATAAATATCTCTCCTTACTTAAATTTTACTATAAATATTACAAAATATCAATTATATTAAATTACTTCTTTTATAAGTACTTACTTTAGAATCTAAATATATATCAACAGTTCCTTTATTAACCATCTTAATAAAGCCTAACCCATTAATACATATATCTTCATCATAACCCATTTCATATGTTCTTTTCTGTAAGTCTTTTAAATCTTCATGCTTACTAGATATTCTTCTAATCTTTAAATCATTAGACATATAGAAAGTAAAACTATTCCTTTCTCCTTCTACATAATCAATTCTAAAAAAGTTATCTACTATTACACTTTGTCCTTTTCTTAACTGAAAAGTCTTAGGTTTAATCTCTTTTCTAGGACTTATCTTCTTAAATTCTTCATCACTAATATAATTAACTATACTACTACTATCAAGAAGTCCTGGTGTATCTATTAGTGTTAAATACTCATTTATCTCTATTTCAACTGTATTTAAGGTAGTAGAAGGAAGTGGTGATATCGTAAGTTCTCTATCACTAGTAGAATAGTTTCTTAACAATTTATTTATCAAAGTACTCTTTCCGGCATTAGTATGTCCTACTACATAGACATTATTAGTAGTCTGATATAGTTTTATCTGCTTTAATAAATAATCTATATTATAGTTTTTCTCACTACTTATAACTACTACTTTATCAAAGATATCATTATCTTTAAAATAATCTATTAGTTTATCATCATTAACTGATTTAGGTAGCACATCTCTTTTATTTAAGACTAATATCATCTTATTAGGAATAATCTCTCTAATCTTATTGATATCTTCTTCTATATTAAGTAAATCTGCAATATATAAAACTAAATCTTTAGTCTCTCCTACACTTTTAAGTATCTCTATATACTCATCATTACTCTTAGTAACTATTTGATACTCTCCATAGTTTTTAATTCTAAAACATCTTTGACAATAATCTTTATCTAAACTAGTAGTATAACCTTCCCCTAAGATATTCTCATCTTGAAGTTTAACTCCACATCCAAGACAATACTTCTCACTATTCATAATACTTTCCTTTCTTGAAAAGATTATTCTTACTATATTTATTCATAATCTTCTCTTCTAAATATCTATTAATATTAGTAATCTTTAAATCTTTAACTGCTAAAGGGTCTACAAATATCTTAGTAATATGACCTTTATAACCATAACCCATATCTGTCATAAATTGATCTCCTATGATAGCTATAAATTTAGACTCTAAATTATATTTAGATTTAATTTTCTTAAGTGTTCTAATAGTAGGTTTTAAAGCAAAGGGATAGTAATCTACTCCTAAGTCTTTACCAAAGATAGATACCCTTTTTTTAGGACTATTAGAAACTATAATTACTAAAAAGTCTTTCTTTAATTTAGTAATCAACTCTTTAACTTTATCTTCTACTTTAGTAGAATCTATTAATGCTAGAGTATTATCTAAATCAAAGATTAAACATTTAATATCTTTTTTCTTTAATTTATCATAATTAATATCAAAGATATTTTTCTTATAAATATCTGGTAAATATTTCATAGTCTTACTCCTCATATATTTAGTATATACCAAAATTACATTTAATGCTAGTTATTTAGTCTCTGTCTTACAGGCATAGTATTAATATTTATTGATTCAAAGCTATAACCATTAGTTAAAGAGTAGTCTATTATCTTACTTAGAGCATCTCTTGTATAAGTCTTAGTATCATGCATTAGAATAACATTATACTTATCATGAGATAAGTTATTGATTACACTATTATATAGTTTAGTAGGATTAGTTGCAAAAGAAGCATCTCCACTATCTATATTCCAATCATAGTATTGATAACCTTTATTTAAGGTATCATTAACTAAAGTAGTCATTATTCCTTCTTTATATTTTTTAGAAATAGTATTACTAGAACCACCTGGGAATCTAATTAATTTAGTATCAACTCCTGTTATATTATAGATTCTATCTCTAACTTGCTCTAAATCATTAAAGTAATTATCAACTGATGCATAGATAAGGTCATATCTATGACTTGCAGTATGTATACCAATAGAATGTCCTTCATCTACAATTCTCTTAATCAAAGAATCGCTTCCATTCATTGTAACAAAGAATGTCGCTTTAACCCCCTTTTCTTTTAAGATATCTAAAATTACATCAGTAGTACCATCTCTTGGCCCATCATCAAAAGTAAGGTAGATAGTGTTAGGCAATAAACTCTCTCTTACTCTAACATCTCTTATAAGTTTACTCTTATTATTACTATTATCTTTAACTTTATAAATCACTCTATAATCTCCTACTTTAGTAGTATCTATATTATTAGTAATCTCTACTTTACTAGATAAATCACCATCACAATTATCAGTAATAACCACTCCTTCTTCTTGATAATTTTCATTTAAATTTAAAAATGTACTACTATCTCCATTTAAGGTAATAATAGGTTTCTCTACATCTTTGGCAATTATTTTTCTTACAACTTCACTCTTATTACCACTACTGTCTATTACTCTATAAATGATTTTATCTTTTAATCTCTCTACTTTAACTTTATCAGTAATATCTTTATCTACATTATCATAAGCGGTGTATCCAAGTTCTTTATACTCTTTATTAGGACAGTAATATGCTCTTTTGTTACCATTTAATTTAATCTTAGGTTTTTCTATATCTTTAACAACTACTTCTTTAGGTATATGATAAGTAAAAATATTATCTTTATAAGTATAATTTATATTATATTCTCTATCTTTTTTAGTATTAATATCATCAAGAGGCTTTATAATCGTTTTATTTCCTAATAAATCGCTTATCGTAATACCTTTATCAGTATAATGAGAATTAATATTAACTATTTCTTTTAAAGGAGCATTCAAAGATACTTTAGGAACAAATAAAAAGAAAACACCAAAAAGAACAAGTACTAAAGTAACACTAATATTAATAAAATATTCACTTTTTGATACTCTTCTTTTCTTTATCTTCTTCTTAAACATAATCTCATCTCCTGATATTAGTATAACACAATACACTAATATTTTTAGCTGAAATCTACATCATTATACTTATTATTCTTAATAAACTCTCTAAGTATCTTAGTTAAAGCTCTTTTTTCAATCCTTGATACATAGCTTCTAGAGATATTTAATTTATCGGCAATTTGTTTTTGCGTCCATAAATCATTTCCTTCTAGACCATATCTTTTAACAATAATTTCTTTTTCTCTTTTACTTAAGACTTTTAAGTAAGAGTTAAGTAGTTTTACGTTATCTTTTAAATTAATCTCTTCGATAAAATCAGGTCTTGGTGCTTTTATAACATCAAGTATTGATATTTCATTACCTTCTTTATCAAAACCAACTGGTTCATTTAAGGAAATATTTTTATTATTTTTGTTATTAGCTCGAAAATACATTAATATTTCATTTTGAATACATTTAGCACAGTATGTAGTTAACCGATTACCTTTATTAGGAACAAAGGTATCTACCCCTTTAATAAGGCCAATCGTCCCAACACTAATAAGGTCATCTTGGTCAACATTTTTATAATCAAACTTCTTAACAATATGAGCGACTAATCTAAGATTATGTTCTATTAAACTATTACGAGCTTCCTTATCTCCTTCACCCATTTTTTTAATACATTCTTCTTCCTCTTCTTTTGATAGTGGTTCTTTAAAGACTTGATTAGAATAACTTGCTGTAAAAGTAAAGAAACCTCTTAGGCTATCAAATAAATTAAACAACATTTTTATCACCTAATAAATAATATGTCAAAAAAAAGGAGTTAGAATATCTAAGTCCTTTATTTCCATAAATTACCAATTAAAATTATCTCTTGTCCTATTATTATATAGATTACAGTATGATACTATATATGTAGGAACATTTGATATGAGTGTCGTACCTCCAGAAAGGAGGTAGAAGAAAATGAAGTTAAAAACATTTATTATAAAAACATTAAAAAAACTTTCAATTCTTCTAATTAGTCTTGCTTTACTAATACTTGCCATTAAAATATAAATAGCGACACTCTAATCAACATTTGAGAAGAGTGTCAAGTTCAAAACTTATGGAGGAGACATTCGCTCGGAAATCAAATGTTCCTCTTTTTTAGTTTATGCAAATTTCTTTTACATATTCATAATATCATAAATGTTATGTTTATGCGAGTATCTAACTTATAACTTTTTGGTTTTTACATGTTTATTGGCATTATAATGAAAAACATTTTCTTCGCTATCTATATAAGAAGGTATACCTCTCTTAGCAAGAGCACTTTGAAATAATTCTAAATCTACTATTTCTGCAGGCATTTCTTCTCTAACAATTAAGCACACTAAAGAATTATTAGTTAGTGCTCTTAAATAAACATCTTTACCATAACTAGAAATTAATTTTTCTTTCTTAAGTTCTATACTACCTATACCAAATTCTGCAATTAAATTATTATGCTTAGATAAATCATCTGCAATAGTTGTAGTTTTTTCTTCTATATCTTTTAAAAATTTAATATATTCTTGTTCTTGTTTTTCTATTCTGCTACCTATAGTATCTAAAAATCCTTTCTCTTCACAAATTCTTATTAAATCTTTAGCAGTTAAATAATGACCACTAGATAGTAGAATTAGACTACCCCCATTTGCATTAGCATATCCCTTATCATTAAAATCTGTACTCCAATATGAAAAGATTTTATTAGAATTATTTTCCCATATCTTTTCTCCATCGTATTTAGAAAATTCCTTAAATTTACCATCAGTACCAAGATAGCTAACTGTATTACCATATCCAAGGCGACACAATTTAGATAAAGGATGCTCTCCTTTACTAAAATCACTAACACTTAAGAAACCATTAAATCTAACATATTCACCTTTCTCTTCATCTAAAAATGTTTCTTTATTAAAGTCAAAATATCTAAAATTTCTATCTATCCACGAAACTTTGGAATCCTTACCAACCATAGCATAACCATATTCATTAAAGTCTGCGGCAATATCATATCTATATGGTAATAATTCATTATCTTCTTCTCTTACATAAGCATATTCTTTATTAGCAGTTTGTACTACTTTAAAACCATTAACAAAGTCTCTACTATCATCAATAATATCAAAAGATTTTTCTGGTCTAGTCCATCTTGGTAATGCTATAGGAACATAAATTCCCTCATTAGTTCTTTCATTCAAGGTATAACCAAACTTTCTTATGTTTTTTTCAATAAACACATCATTAGCTTTAATACTAACTATTTTCTTAGGCAAATTCTCCATAATAATTCCTTCTTTCATATTTTTTTATTTTACAAATGTATTGGATTAAAGTCAACATCTAAGTTAACTTTATTTATAGTAGCATAATACTCTACTAGTTTTTCTAAGACTTCGTGAATATTATCTTGATACTGATATTTTAATATTAATTGATAGTAATAAATGTTCTGCTTTTTAAAGATAGAGGCAGGACTAGGTCCTAAAATAATAGTTTTATCTAAATACTTTTGACAGACTTTCTCACACTTTTTCGCTTCTATTAAAGCTTGTTTACTATCTTTACTAGAGATGTTTAAAGATACAAGATAATAGTAAGGAGGATATTTCATTAATTTTCTTACTTTCATCTCTTCTTTATAAAATGACTTATAATCATTCTCCTTAGCACACTTAATAGCATAATTATCTTCATTGAAGGTCTGGAATATAACTTTACCTTCTCTTTCACTTCTACCAGCTCTTCCTGCTACTTGACTAAGTAAATCAAATGTTTTCTCACTACTTCTAAAGTCAGGAAGCATAAGTGAGGTATCAGCATTTATTACTCCTACTAAAGTAACATTAGGAAAGTCAAGGCCTTTAGCAACCATCTGAGTACCTAGCAGGATATCGGCTTCCCCTCTTGCAAAAGCATCAACTATTTTTTTATGAGCTCCTTTCCTACTAGTAGTATCAACATCCATTCTAAGGACTCTTGCCTTAGGGAAAATACAATTTATTTCTTCTTCTACCTTTTCTGTTCCAACACCTAAATCTTTTAGTGACTTCTCATGACACTTAGGGCAAGTAACTTCATACTTAGTTGCATAACCACAGTAGTGGCATCTTAAGATGTTACTACTCTTATGATATGTTAAAGTTATATCACAGTTAGGACATTTAACGCTCTCTCCACAATTAGAACAAGTAACAAATGAAGAATAGCCTCTTCTATTTAATAAAAGTATTACTTGTTCACCTCTATCTATTGTCTTATTAATTTCATCTATTAAAGGTAGTGAGAAATGTCCCTTAGCTTTACCTACTTCTTTATTCATATCTATTAACTCTACTTTAGGTAACGCTTTACCATTGACTCTTTTTTCTAATGTTACTAGATTAAAGACATTTTTTAGTCCTCTAGCATACTCTTCTAACATAGGTGTGGCA
Source organism: uncultured Mycoplasmatota bacterium (assembly GCA_946486465.1). Taxonomy (GTDB): domain Bacteria; phylum Bacillota_I; class Bacilli_A; order RF39; family UBA660; genus Onthousia. The sequence continues at coordinate 24,376 of CAMLTY010000003.1, read as the reverse complement.
CTACCAAGTACTACTTTAGCTCCTAAATCTTTCGCTCTTTTTATCGCCACATCTTTAGCATTATATCTAGGATTATTATCTTGTTTATAAGAATCACTATGACACTCATCTATAATAATAAGACCAAGATTAGATAAATGAGCGAAGACGGCACTTCTAGCACCTATTACAATATCTACTTCACCTTTTACAATTCTTCTATATTCATCATATTTCTCACCATCTGATAAGGCACTGTGTAAAAGTGCTATATTACTTCCAAATCTTTCTTCAAAGCGTTTAATTAACTGAGGAGTTAGAGATATTTCTGGTACTAAAACAATACTTTTCAAGCCTTTCTTTAAATACTTATCAATTAACTCCATATATACTTCTGTCTTACCGCTACCAGTAACACCATATAATAAAGATACTGTGTTTTTAGTATTTAAAATATTATTAACTGCCTCTTCCTGCAAAGGAGTTAACTTTCTTACTTTTCCCTCACTTTTCTCATAATCTAATCTATAGACTTCTTCCTCTTCTACTCTTAAGACATTATTTTTAACTAAGGTATTAAGAATAGATATAGAGACATCTTTTAACTCTTCTCTACTTAACTTCTCTTTGTCATTAAACTTCTCTACAACCTCTTGTTGTTTATCTGTTAACTTCTTATCATAAGCATTTAAATAATATACTTTTTGATATTTCTTATTAACCTTACCCTTAATACTAGCTTTAAACCCTTTAGGAAGCATAACTTGATAACAACTAATTAAAGATGCTAAAGTTGTCTCTTTTAAATATTTACCAAGTTCTAATAACTCTTCCGTAAGTATTACTTCTTCATCTAAAACTTCTTCTATTTCTTTTAAGTTATCTACATCACTTTTTTTATCTTTTTCTAAAACAAATCCTACTAAAGTTCTATTACCAAAAGGAACCTTTACTCTTTTGCCTACTTCTATTAAAGGTTCTAAACTTTTAGGAACACTATAGTCAAAGATTCTATCTACACTTTTACTAGTTATCTCTACTAATACACCTACTACCAAGTTATCACTTCCTCTCTTGTTAAAACTTTGTTCGCAAAACAATTTAAAGAAAAAGGCCTATGCGAATAAGGCCATATATACTAAGAAACCAAAGAATATCAAACTAACAATAAGCCCATTGACTTTTTCAAAGCTACTACTCTTATATTTAACACCTACTCCTATCATCATGGAAAACCCTCCAAGTAATCCTCCTATATGAGCGGCATTATCAATACCCGGTACCATAAAGCCAAGTACTAAGTTAATAACTATCAATGGGATAATTTGGCTCTTAATAACAGTCCCTAAATAGATACGATAATGATATCCAAAGTAAAGTAAGGCTCCAAGTAAACCAAATATCGCTCCACTTGCTCCTACACTTAAAGCATCAGGTGTTACAACTACTGATAATAAGGAACCACAAATAGCACTGAATAGATAAACTACTAAGAATCTCCCTTTACCAATAAAGCTTTCTAACTGCATTCCTATAATCCATAAAGCATACATATTGAATAGAAGATGAGCAATATTAGCATGTACAAAAGCTGCTGTTATTAATCTATAATACTCTCCCATCTTAACAAATGGTCCATAACTACCTAAATATGCCGTTGCTATATCAGAATTACCTAAAAGCATAGGAATAAAGAACACTAATATATTAATTACAATTAAAGCATAAGTAACAATTGGTTTCTTAGGTGCAAAAACATCAGCAACCCTTTCTTGGTCCTTTTGATTATGTTTATTTATATCATTAGTAACTTTAATAAATAATTCTATTCCCTCTTCATTAAATTTAAGTTTACGAGATAAATCAGGAAAAATAGACTTTAATAATTTGTTCTTCTTAACATCAGCATCTTCATGAACTTCAACTGCTGTTATATTATCAGTTTTAAAATCATCTAAATTAACCGCTCCACCTAAATCTAAAAAGATGCTAAGAGTATTTAATTTAAATGATAAAGTCTTTTTCTTTATTTTTCTTAAGATTCTATTAGTCTTAAATATATCAAATTTATATTGTTCATCATTATGAATATATCTCATTACTAATCTAACGACTTTATAATCTTCATCTAAATTTTCAAGCCATATCTCATCTTCTGCACCTTGTAATATTATAGGAGTATACCCTTTTTCAGTAATAAAGTAATGAAGAAGTTTCATAGCTAGAGTATTTTTCTCATTCATATCTATAATATGTTCTTCCATAGACATCGCCCCTCGCTATATATTTTAGCATATTTTAACATAGAAATAAACCTATTCTAATATAATTAGATAATCTCACTAATTAAACAATTAACACTATCTACCACTTTACTAGTAATAGACTTTAATTCATCACAAGCATTTTTAACTCTATAACCATTATATTTTCTAATCATATCTATATCATTAATACCATCACCAATAGTAAAGACATTATCCTTTACTATTTTTTCTCTTACTAATATCTTCTCTATCATTAAAGACTTGCTAGCATTAACAGAAACAATCTCTACTAAATAATGATTATCTTCTTTTTCATAATAACATTTAATATTAGCATATCTCTCATCTATATATTTTTTAACATCAAGAGCATTATCATAACTATATAGTTTTAACATGATTTTAACAACATTAGAAGTATCTGTTACTTTCTTTTTAAAAACATCAATTAAAACTACATCATATATATCTTTATTATTATTTGCATATTCTAAAACACTAACAACTAACTCTTTATCTAAAATAAATACATTAAGAACTTCTAAATTTTTAGATAATAGTAAGGCTCCATGATTTAAAATCAAATAATCATAAGGTATTTTATATTTATCTATCATTATTTTTAAATCAACATAGCTTCTACCTGTTGCAAGTACAAATAAATTACCTAAAGTTCTAAATTCATTTACTTTATCTATATTTTTCTTTATATCTATACCATTTTGATAAAATGTTCCATCATAATCACTTATTAATATCTTCTTCATAATTCCAAATACCTAACTTTCCTTTAATCTGATTCAACTTCTAATCTTTTTTCAATATCTTCAATACTAGGTAAAGTATTTTCTAAAAATTCAGGTATCTCTGATAAAATTTTATATTCACTTACTCCAATAGGCTTATTTATATCTTTTAGTGCTAATTCAGCTGTAACTCTTTTCTTATCTTTACAAAGTAATATTCCAAATGTTGGATTATCACTGTCTGTTTTAATATATTTATCAACAGCACTTAAATAGAAATTTAATTTACCTGCATACTCAGGCTTAAATTCAGTTGTTTTTAATTCAATTACAACGTAACATCTAACTTTTAAGTTATAGAATAGTAAATCAATATAATAATCTTCATTATCTATCTCTAAATGATATTGCCTTCCTATAAATGCAAAACCATTTCCCAATTCCAATAACAATTTTGTTATATTCCTTGTTAATTCTTGTTCAAAATCTAATTCTTTTAAATCTTTATTATTACTAGTTGTTATAAAATCAAAAATATATGGGTCTTTTGATAATTCCTTTATTTGTTCATTATTAGGAGATTTTAATGTTGTATCAAAATTAGTAATTTTATTTTCTAATAATGCCTGTCTTTCATACAATTTACTAGCAATTTGATGTATTATTACAGGTCTTGCCCAACCATTTTGAACAGACTCTTTAATATACCATTTCCTAACATTTTTATCTTTTACTCGATCCATTATAGTTGTTATAGATGACCAAGGTAATTTTGCAACATCATGTTGCAAAAATTCATCATTATCAAACTCCGTTGCAAATTTCTTCATATATCTTAAATTTCTTGCAGACATCCCTTTTATTGTAGGAAATTCAATCTTCAAATCTTTTGCCAAAGTATCTATAAAAGATGAACCCCATTTATTATTTTCAACTAACTTTAAACCAATATTATAGTACATTAAAATTAAATTTTTATTTGCATTCGCTACTACTTTATTTCTTGTCGTTATTAGTGTTCTTTTAATATCATTTAATAATTCAAAATATTTATCATTATTTTCTATCATTTTTCCTCCATTATATATTTATCTTCTTCATAATTCCAAATACCTAACTTTCCTTTAGCAAATATAGGTTTATCTAATACTTCAATATCTTCTAATATCCAAGCATATCTTCCAAGTCTATAATCACCACAAATAAACTCTAACTTATCTTTCTTAATTTTATCTAAAAACTCTTCATCCATATAAACACAGTCTACTAACTTACATTTACAAATGATTAGTCCAAAGTTTAAATCATTAACATCTACAAGACTCATCAACTCTTTATTATTCTTCCACTCTTTAGGTATCTTAGTAGAACTAGCATGAATATATAATTCTCCTCTATAATTAGTCTTAAAACTTCTAGTTTCTATTTTCTTTTTACCAAGTTTTATCAAAGTTGCATATGGTTCTGTTAAACTAAGTACTTTCACTTTATAATTCCTCCATGACATTTTAATTCATATATTAGTTTTTTATCTTTATATATCTGTTCAGTACCTACAAAGTTTTCCATATCTCCATCTACATTAAAGGTATAAAGATAGTCTTCATTTATAAACTCTTTAGGACCTCTAATAGGAATAACACTTTTATCTTCTCCTACCTTCATAAGAGCGACTCTTAAGACTTTGTCCATCAATTCTTCTGTTAGACTATCATCTAAAGTAACTCCATAATAATTCATACCCCAAAGAATATTATCATTATAATAAACTACTTCTTCACCCATAAACTTAACTCCACCAAAATAAGTATCATGATAAGTAAAGTTGCCATCTGTAAACTCATAATCTTTTGACTTTAATCTACTAGGTATAACTTTAGGAGCATTACTATTAGCATAAGTACCTTTCTTTGCTTTCACTAAAAACTCTAAAAATTCTTTGTTATTTATATTCATAATCTATTTATCTCCTTTAATTATCAAATATTAAAAAGGCTAGCCACCTTTGACTAACCTTGTAAAATGTCTAACGACACCTGACATTAGTATAAAGCATTTCTGCTCCTGTGCTTATATATTACACTAAATATCATATATTAGTCAATTTTTTTATTCACTCTCCAAACTCTTTAAATAATCTAAAAATTCTTTAGGAGGCTCTTGTTCAAAATATAACTCTTTTCCTGTCATAGGATGTATAAATCTAATACTCTTAGAATGTAACATTTGTCCAAACTCTGTTACATTTTTATGATTTCCATACAAAGGATCATTACTAACAGGATGTTTAATGTAGTTAAGATGTACTCTTATCTGATGAGTTCTACCTGTTTCTAAGATACATTCTATTAAAGTATTATTTTTAAATCTCTTTAATACTCTAAAATTAGTTATTGCATCTTTACTATTATGAGCAGTTACTACCATCTTTTGTCTATTAACTTCATCTCTTCCAATAGGAGCATCAATAGTACCAGTCTCATGCAAGATAACTCCATCAACTATAGCAAGATAATGTCTTTCTATTTTTTTATTTTTAATCATATCACTAAGTAATTCCATAGTTTTAGCATCTTTTGCAACTACCATTAAACCACTTGTATCTTTATCAAGTCTATGAACAATACCTGGTCTAAAGGTACCATCTTTACTTACTTTAGAGTGATAAATAAGAGCATTAACTAAAGTATCAGTAACATGTCCTGGAGCAGGATGAACTACAAGTCCACTTTGTTTATTAATAATCATTAAGTATTCATCTTCATAAACAATATCAAGAGGAATATTAGTAGGTTCAAGGTTTTCTAGATTTATCTCTTCATCAAGACTTACTTCAATAACATCTCCTAGTTTTACTTTATAACTAGCATTTTTCTCTTTACCATTAACAAGTATTTTACCATCACTAATTAACTTAGACACTCTACTCCTAGATAAATCACTATTACTTGCAATATAACTATCTAGTCTATTTCCTTCACTACTTACTTCTAACTTCATCTTTTTTACCTCTTTCTTTTATTATTTCTTTTATTATTACGATAATTATTCCAACCACTATTAGGATATCGGCAAAGTTAAAGATAGGATAGTTATATCCTAGTATTTTAAATGATAAATAATCTACTATATAACCATCTATTAATCTATCTATAAAATTACCTAATAATCCTGCTAAGACTAAAGAATAGCCTATTGAAAGGACTCTATCATCCAAGTTATTCTTTAACTCATAAATTATAAAGAACAAACAAATTATAGCGATAAGTATTAATAGATAAGTTCTACTTGCAAATAGAGAAAATGCCGCCCCATCATTTAAAACATAAGTTAAAGAAAAGAAGTTATCTATAATATTAACAGATGTTAAATAAGTACTAACTATATATTTTAAACCTAAATCTAATCCTAATAAAACTATAACTAATAAACTCGATAAAATAATATTACTCTTCTTCATTTTCTCTCCTTATATAATTAATTTTACTAACTACTAATTGTAATTCATCATATCTTTTTTCTACTGTTCCTGTAAATATACAAATATCTCCTTTTTTAATATCCATATTATTTTTATATACTCTAGGAAAGAAGATAAAATCAACCTGCCCTGTCTCATCACTAGCAGTTATGAAAGCCATATCTTCATTTTTCTTAGTCTTAATCGCTTTAACTTTCTCTACCATTACCATAACATTAACTATTCTATTAAAGTAATTACTTAAATTATTAATACTTATAATATTTTGATACTTACTCTTATATGCAGTTACAGGATGATTACTAATATAAAAACCAAAGCAATCTTCTTCTTGTTCTAATAAAACACTATTAGGAAATTCATTAGTAATAATTATCTCTGGCTTTAATACTAAGCTCTCATCTAAATCTATAGTTAAAGTTCCATAATTAACTAAACTATCTAAATTAGTAATTAATGTTTTTTTATTATACCCTAAATTTCTAAAAGCATCAGCTTTTATTAAAGACTCTAATTGTTTTTTAGTAACTCCTCCTCTAACTAATTTAGAAAAAGCATCATATATATCAGTAAATTCTTTATCTCTTGACCTCAATACCAAACTAGAAACACTTGTTCCTACACCTTTAATAGTAGAAAACGGAAAGATTATATTATTACCATCAATAACAAATCTATTAGTACTTTTATTTATATCAGGCTTTAATACTTTCAAATCATGACTTCTTATCTCTCTTAAGTATTCTTGCATTTTAGAGGAAGCTCCTATAACATTATTTAAAAGATTAGCATAGAACTCTAACTTATAATGTACTTTTAAATAAGCCATTTTATAAGCGACTAGAGAGTATGCAACAGCATGGGATTTATTAAAACCATAACCGGCGAATTTTAAGATGCTTGCAAATATTGTTTTAGAAATACTCTCATCATGTCCTAACGCTTTCGCTTTACTTATAAATTTACTTTCTTCATTCTTCAAAACATCTACTTTTTTCTTACTAATCGCCCGTCTTAAAATATCCGCTTCTCCTAATGTATAACCTGCATATATGTTTGCAACTTGCATTATTTGTTCTTGATATATCATAATACCATATGTTTCTTTTAAAATAGGCTCTAAAGACTTATCTTGATATACAACTTTCTCTCTTCCTTCTTTTCTTGCTATATATAAATCTATATTTTCAGCAGGACCAGGTCTAAATAGAGCAATCGCTGCGATTAAATCATCAAAACTACTAGGTTTAAGCTTTCTTAAGAAACCTCTCATTCCATTAGATTCAAATTGAAAGATACCACTAGTATCACTTCTTGCAAATAAAGTATAAGTATCTCTATCATCTAGAGGAATATCATTAAACTCTATTCTTTCACCTCTAGTTTTATAAACCATATCCATGACATTCATAATAATAGTAAGATTTCTAATCCCTAGAAAATCCATCTTTAATAGACCTAACTCTTCTAAATAGTTCATAGAATATCCTGTTAAGTACATATCATCACTTTTAGTTAAAGGAATAACTTCATCTAAGTCCTTCTTACACATAACAATACCCGCAGCATGTGTTCCAATCTGTCTTGGAAAGCCTTCGATAATAGAAGCGACTTTATAGACTTTAGATAATGTTTCATCGCTATTTATATATGCTCTAAACTTCTCATTTTCCCTATAAAACTCCTCTAACTTCTTATGAGACATAACAGGTATAAAAGATGTTAGCCTATCTACTTTATATAAAGGTACACTAAATATACGAGATACATCTCTTAACACTTGTTTAGCAGCAAGAGTACCAAAGGTAACGATACCAGATACTCTTTTTTTACCATATTTTTCAGTAACATAATTAATAATATCATCTCTATATATATCAGGAATATCTGTGTCTATATCAGGCATAGTCTTACGTTCAGGATTTAAAAATCTTTCAAATAGTAAGTTATATTTTAAAGGATCTATTTCCGTAATACCAAGAGAGTATGCTACTAAACTACCTGCTGCACTACCTCTACCAGGCCCTACTAATATTCCTTTCTTTTTAGCATATCTAATAAAGTCATAAACAACAAGAAAATAGTTAGCAAAGCCCATATTATTAATGATATTAAGTTCATAACTTAATCTATCAAGATAATCTTTAGTAACATTATTATTAAGTCTTTTAGATAGACCTGCTTTAGCAAGACTCATTAAATAAATAGATGAATCTACTCCCTTAGGACATTCATATATAGGTAATAATAAACTAGGTTTAGGAAACTCTAAAATACATTCATCTACTATTTTTAAAGTATTAAGTAGTCCTATATTTTCATAAGTATTAATAATATCAGTAACTTCTAATTCTTTATTTAAAGTATCATAACTAATATTATCATTTATAGTCTTACCATCACGAATTAAATATAAATATTTTAAATAATTACTATATTCCCTACTCTTATATAAACAAGGCTTTAAATAAACTATATCTTTAGTAATAATTAAAGCCTCACTTTCTTCTTTCTTATTACTAAAGCCAAGATAAATATCCTTAATTTTATCTCTATATTCTAAGTAAAAGTCTAAACTAGAATAAGGAACTAAAAAGAAAAGATTATCTTTATAGTTAATAATATCTTCTAAAGTTTTACTATTATCATTTACTCTTGTACATATTTTAATTAGATTAAGGTAACCTTGATAATTTTTTATATATAGTAAGATTTTATAATTATTAATAGAAACTTCTAAACCAACAACAGGTTTTATGTTCTTAAGATTACACTTCTTAATAAACTCCATTGTTCCATACATATTATCATCACAAATAACAGCACTAGTTCTATTATTTTTAATGTTGTAATCTATAATATCATCTATTGTTAAAAGACTAGATAAAAGAGAGTAATTACTCTTAACATAAAGCATATTGAACATAACAATCACTCTCCTTTCTTCTTTTATATCATACAGATGTATGTAGAGTCAATATTTTTATGCGATTTTATTTGACTTTATACCATAAATATGGTAAAGTTATAAAGCAGAAACGTTTAGTAAAGGAGGAATTATTATGGCAAAGAAAGTTACTAGCAAAAAGCCTTTAACTGGAAATAGTAGATCACATGCTTTAAATGCTACTAAAAGACAACAAAAACCAAATTTACAAGTAATAAGACTTGAAGATGGAACTAAAATTAGAATGAGTGCAAGAGAAATCAGAAGTTTAAGAAAACAAGATAAACAAGCTGCTTAATATAAAAAAGATAGTCGTCACAAACGATTATCTTTTTTTATATGTATAACATCTATTCATACCGTTTCTTATTTCTTCATAACTTAGTCCTTCAGTTTCTTTTAAAAACTCATCTAAATCGAATGGTTTATAGTCTTTATTACAATCATTCAAATTATCTTGAACGCTATGTTTAGTTTGGCTAATTGTATATGGTTGTTTTGTTACAATATTATAACCAATCTTTCCACATCTAGCATCTGCTAAACGTTGTGTAGTATCTGAACTAAATTGATAATGAATTTTACCCATTAATTGCTCCTTTCTTACTGCGTGTTGATATATTATCACATTTTTCCCAGTTTGTCAAACATTTTTTTGTATGAGCAATTAATATATATTATCTTTCTAAATAATCTGCCCCTTTAAAAGAACCACCTTCCGGCTCTTCCTTAAGTAAATCATTAAAATTCTGTTGTCTTAAGGCTTCATATATAACTATAGCCACGCTATTAGAAACATTTAAAGCTCTAATATTAGATGTCATTGGTATTCTAAGACAATGTGATAAGTCATCTTTTAATATTTCTTTAGGAATACCAGTTGATTCTTTACCAAAGATAAAATATAAATCTAAATTTTCTTTATTACTATAATCAAAACTAGTATGAGGCTTTCTTCCATATCTTGTTAGATAATAATATACACCTTTATTTTTAGATGTAAAATCATCCCAATTCTCATAGACTTCATAATCTAGTTTTTCTATATAGTTAACTGCACTTCTTTTAAGATGCTTATCATCTAAAGAAAAGCCTAATGGTTTAATTAAATGTAATTTTGTATTTGTCCCTACACAAGTTCTCATGATATTACCAGTATTTTGTGGTATTTCAGGTTCAAACAAAACTATATGATTCATAATAACACCTCCAAACTAAAACAAGACTTATTGTCCTGCTTTATCATTAATATCAAGAAAGTTTAAAGCTTCATCTCTAGTTAATAATGCCCCATTAAGCCCATCTTCAACCGCTGTAATCTTTCCTTCTGTAAACTTAATCAAACATGGTACTCTTCCAATACTAAAATCTGAGCCATATTTATCTAATAAATTTTGTATAAAAGAAGCCTTATCATCTACATCTTCTAAATTAACATATACTAAATCCTCATAGTTATTCTTCTCTAAAGGTGACTTTATTGTTTCCTCTAATTCTCTACATTCACTATCACTTGCAGCACACAAATATAATATTGGAGAAGGATTTTCTGTCAAATAATGTTCAACTTCATTTGGATTAATTTCGGAAATAACATTTTGTAAGACAGGTATTTCCTTTTGATAATTCTTATATGTATTATATAAACTGGCTAAATATAAAACTAGGACTATTACTACGATATATATAACTACTAAAATTACATAATTTTGTTTTTGTTTCTTTTTACTTTTCACTATCATCACCTCTAACTTAAATTAATTGTAACACAAACTTAACCTTTTGCAAATAATAGTTTACAATTTTTAGGCAGAAAAACTTTACTATTTGACTATTAGACATAAACTACAAATAAAGGAGGATTAATTATGTACAATAGACCAATTTACCAAAATAATAATAGAAATGGTTTTATTCCTTTAATTGTTGGGGGTGTTATAGGATATGGACTAGGTAGTTATAATAGACCTAACTTTTATTATCCAATCTACCCATTCTATCCAGTATATCCTATGTATCCACCATTTTATAGAAGATAAGGCCTGTGCCTTATCTTAAAAAAAGCCCTATGGACTATTTTATTTCAGTTATTTCAACCTCATAACTTCCATTAGGACTTTCTACAGTAATAACATCTCCTACTTTATGATTAAGTAGAGCTTTAGCGATAGGACTTTCATTAGAGATTCTTCCTTCGAAAGGATCAGCTTCTTGACTTCCTACTATTTGGTATTCATCAGTATCATCTTCATCATCTACATACTTAATAGAAACTGTACTACCAAGTCCTACTACATCTTTAGGAATATCTTTAATTATTTCTACATTTTCAAGCATCTTCTCTATAGTTTTAATTCTACCTTCAATTTGTGCTTGTTCATTTTTAGCAGCATCGTAGTCAGCATTTTCAGATAAATCGCCTAAACTACGTGCTTCCTTAATAGCCTGAATATTAGCAGGTCTTTTCTCATTTATTAATTCACTTAATTCATTTTTTAAATCATTAAGTCCTTCTTCTGTTAAATAAACTGTTTTTTTGTTTCCCATTGTAATCACCTCAAAATTTATAATAATAGGCTAGGTCTCCCTAACCATAATACGACTAAAATTTTAGCATAAATTTACAAAAATATCAAGCATTATTTTCATAAATTTCTTTAGTATATTATGCATTACACTTTAAAATGATACTAAGAATTAACAATCCAGTCAACAATTATTTTCTTGAGAGAAAAATATGTCTCTTTTTCATACTGCATATTACAAATACAATACTTTTTATTAGCAATATGAGAGCAGAACATACACTCATCAAGGTTAAAGCAGTCTTGAATAAATAAAGAGTTGCTTATTTTATTAGAACAAATAACACTATAGGAGTTACTACAATTATTAGAGTCATCTATTCTAATAGAAAAGATACAATTTCCACTACGTTGAGAAGCTAATAAGAATTCACTTCTCCCACATCCATCACAAAATACTATATTTTTACAGTTAGAACAGTTAGTAGAATTATAGACATAACTAGAATCATATATAGTATCGCTTTTACTAACATATGTAGAATTATAACAACGCTCTGTAGTAATAGTATTAATCTCTTCCCAGGTATTAATTAATTCTTCTAATGAATTAAAATCTCTTTTTTCCATCATAAAGCCCTTACTACTATCTAAATTTTCCATATTATCTTTAGTAATAAATTTAGTAGCATTATCAAAATCAGTATATGTCTCTTCATGAGTTATACTATCATATACTTTTCGTGGCAGTTTAATATCAAAAGCATATTTTTTATAAATATCATCTAATGAATCTTTATTATCAACTAAAAAAACCGCTTTAAATATCTTATTTATAATCACTAAAGCATCTTCCCTACTCATACTTATTACTTCCTTTTTTTCTGCTATTAGATAAAGTAATTAAAATATCTTTTAGTCTTTTTGTTGTAAAATTAGAAAAGCTTGTCTTAATACTAGTGGATATATTCTTAACAATATTTTCTTTGTTTCTCTTATCTCTAATTAATGGAACTGCCACAAAATCAGTTGTTTTCGCTTTAACGACAGGAAGAATTTTACCATTCTTACTTATTCTTACTACAACTTCTCTATTATTTAAACCTGTAAGCAAGTTAATCTTATCATCATCAGTTACACTTCTTGCAAATTTAATATCTAAGATATCTTTTAATATAACTGCATCACTTCTTGAAGTTCTAAAAACATAATAATTAATGACATTTGCAAAGATTGAGTCTTGTAACTTCTTACTAATCTGTCCAAAATACTGTTCTGTTAAAATAAGGGCGATATCAAACTTTCTTGCTTCTGATAAAATTCTCTCCATAATAGGATTTTCAAGTAATGATACTTCATCGACAACTAAAATTAGTTTTTTATTTATTCTATTTTCAATAGCAGTTTCAAGTATTTCTTCCATCACTAAAGAAGATATAGTCTTAACTATATTATCACCTAAAATACTTCTATCTAAAGAAAATATAGTTAAGTCATTATCTTTTATAACATCACTTATGCCTATTTTTTTCTTCTCAAAAGTAGAAAACACTAACATCTCATCGATAAAACTAATTATAGGAGAAATACTCTCATTATAATAATTAGTCTTTAAATCATTAAACTCTGTTAAGAAAAAGGAAACAACTGTATCATTTAGTTTAGGAGTTAACTCTTTTACTAGATTATTACGATATTCTAAATCTAATAAGACTTTTCTAATATTTAGAAATGAGAAATCTTCTTTGACAAGCAATAGATTAATTGTATATCTTAAGACTCTTTCTAATTTTAAATTATATCCATCTTTCATTAAGTTTTTAAACACTGATAATAACAGTTCATTTTTAATAACGATATCACTACTACTAGATAAAAACAAATCACAACTTTCATTAAAGAAATCTATTACTTTAGTCCTATCTAATCCTCCAATATCTTTTTCTATTGAAGCATGAGGGTCTATTACTACTACTTTATAATCATCACTATTTAACATTATATTCTTAATTAAAAGACTAATTAGTTTAGATTTACCACTTCCACTACTACCAACTATTAAGGAATGTTTAAAAAAGTCATAATCTTTATAATCAAGATATAAATCACTATTTAGATATGGAAAAGCATCAACACTAAAAATACCAGTATTATTACTAGTTAAAAAAGGTAATATTTTTTCTAAGTTTAAATACTTGTTTTTCTTCTCATAAGAAAATCTTTTATTATTACTAAAATCAATACTAAGTATGTAAGTAGGTCTTGCTAGCATAAATCTTCTTCTAATGTAATTATTACCATTTTTAAAGAATAAATAAGTCTTAAATAGTCTCTTATTAAAAAAAGGTATGACATTAATAATAATATATTTAAGTTCCCTATTATGTTTTAATCTACTAATATCAGAAAGCTCTATAGCATTTTTATCTATATTTAAAATAATAGGTTTATGTTTTAGATAATCTATTTCTATATTTATATCCTCTTCTTTTATTAAAAAGTCATCCATGGAATTTATTGTTGGTGGAACTTTATATTTAGTAACTAGATAATATTTAATTTTATTATTAAATATTTCTATAACTATTTTAAATTTTCTAAAATACCCATTGTATTTACATATATAATCTATCAATTCCTGCCAAGAGTCCTTGGAAACATTATCTTTATTTAAGTAAATAGATTGGACTACCATGTTAAAACTCCCCTTTAGTGAAGTTTAACATAGAACTAAAGGAAAAAACTGACATTTATATTCTATATTTTGTCAGTTTTTAGGTAAAAATTGGTCTATTAATTTATAGAAAAGTGTGATACAATACATATATGAAGAGATTCTTCATAAAATAAAAATGAATACATCTATTAGAATAGATGCTTTCAAAAAAATGTGTTTTTTAGATAACATCTAATTCCAAGAGAAATTAGATGTTATTATTATCTAAAGATTAAGGTGATAATAATGAATAACAAGATAATGATAATTATAAAATATGATTTTTCATGTTTGTTCATATATCTTGCCCCTTTCTATAAGATTATAAATGTTATAGAAAGTCATCTAATTCCAAATAAATGTATTCGTATTTAGTGTAACATAAAACTCGTATCTTTCATAGTACGAGTTTTCGTAAATTAATTCTTTGTTAATCTTCTATAGGTATTAAAAACTCTGTTATTCCATCATGATAATATTCAAGTTCTGGCAAAGGTCTAATATTATATTGTAAATTTAAAAACATTGTCTTATAAAACTTTTGACTAACTCTCCTAATATCTTTCGCTTCCTGGGAATCTATTATAAAGACAATCCATTTACTCTTAGGAATAACATATTTAGATAATCCAGACAATTTTTCTTTATATAAACACCAATATTCAAAATTATCACTAGTATATCTATCTTCATAAGTAACCATACCATAATCAGGATGCCCATTAAATTTATTGATACATTCATCAAAAAATCTTGGGGCATCTCTCTTAATAGTATCATTAGTAGTCTTAATTCCTATTCCATATAGAGTAAATTCATCTAAAGATATAATGTTATAAGTTAAATCACTACTATCAGTAACTTCTTCTTTAAAGACAATTTTAGGAAAAGTCTTAATACCTTTCTTTAAAGCTTTTGCCTTACTAGGTTTAATGCCATAAAACTTATAAAAAGCACGAGAAAAAGATGTTGGATTATCATAGTGATATTTAAGCGCAACATCAATTACTTTCTCATTTTTTACAGTTAAATCATAAAAAGACAAAGTTAATCTTCTCTTTCTAATGTACTCTGTTATGGTATTATTACAAAGAAGACTAAATAGTTTTTTAGCAGTATAGACATTAACACCTAGAATTCTAGCTATTTTTTCATAGTCTATATCGTTTTCTAAATTATCTTCTATATAATCTATTACTTTGTTTAATTCATGATAAATATTCATAATTATTTAATTTCAGTAAGCCAAAGACTATGTAAATTACAATAAGCATAGATTTTATTATATGATTTATCATAAGGAAAACTTGCTTCTGGTTTATCTCCTGCTGTTAACTTCTTAATCATATAATTATCATCACTTGCAAGAATTATAAAGGAAATATAATGTTCATCTGTCATTGGATGTTCTACTTCTCCTACTTTGATATAAATCATTCCATCTTTAATCTCATATACTGGTAAATGTTTTTCAGTAGCCGCTTCAGTTGTGTTCGCTTCAACTAATGTCATCTTTTCACCGCAACATACTAAAGCCTCACTTTTATCTTCTAACTTTAATATAACATTTCCACATTTTTTACATACATAAATTTTCATTAATCATACCTTCTTTCCATATTTATTATAATTTTTATTTTTTATCTTTACAAGTAGTAACTAAATTTTCTAATAGACATGCGATAGATAAAGGACCTACTCCCTTAGTTTTAGGTGTATAACTAATATTATCACTATCTATTAAGACATCACCTAAACCTACATCTATAACAATACAGCCATCTTTTAAATCACTACTTCTAAAAAGATTGTTAACACCTGTTACACTTATCACAATATCACTGTTTTTTAACAAACTAACTAAATCTCTAGTTTTAGAGTGACACATTGTAACAGTAGAGTTTTTATTTATTAAGTAACTTGCTAAAGGCCTAGAAATATTATAACTTCTTCCAATGATAGTGACATTTTTATCACTTAAAGAGATATTATAAAACTCTAATAGTCTTATAACAGCAAGAACAGTTGAATTAACTATATTAGGTCTATTTATAGATAAATAATACTGATTAATGGGATTAACACCATCTATATCTTTATTTATATTTATCGCATCATAACAAGCATATTTATCTATATTTTTAGGAAGAGGTTCTACTAATAAAATACCGGTTATTTCATTATCTTTATTAAGTTCGTCTATTAAAGAAATAATACCCTTTGTACTAGGATTATCTAACTTATAATGTTTAAAATGGATATCAAGTTCAAGACATTTATCTATTAATAGTTTACAATATTTAGAGTTATTGAAGCTAATGATAGCAAGAAAAGGGGTGCTTTTCTTAAGATCTTTTTTTACTTTAGTAAGTATAACACTAACTAAAGCACTACACTCTAACACTCTACTCATGATTTTTAATCTCTCTTATCAAAAAGTCATCAGTCATACCAGCGATATAATCTATCACCCATCTTTTAATATTAGTAGATTCTAAATATCTTTTATCTTGATGATTTAAAAATATTTTATAGATATCACTTTCTTTATTATTTGTCTTTATATCATCTAAATAGATATTATATAGTTTATTGATACCAGCTTCATAATAATCTAATTCTTCTTTAGTCATAGAATACTTATAGATATTTTCATTGTTAAATTTCTTTAAAGCGAATAGAGCTTTATAGACTTTATCACTCATCTTAATATAAGGTTTATCTATACTTTCATTAATAATATCTAAGACAATAGTATTAACAATATCTCTATTATTATCACCTAATACATCTCTTATACTTTCCGGTATATCACTTCTTTTAAATCTATCTATCATAATAGCATCTTCTATGTCTCTACCAATATATCCAATAATATCACTAATTCTAACTACACAACCTTCTAAAGTCATAGGACGATAAGTTTTAGATTTCTCTAAGTCTTTATAACTTTCGTTATATTCTCTTAAGAATTCTTCTTTATCTTTAGCCATAGGTTCATAGATAGGACTTAACATCTCCCCATTATGAGTCATAATACCATCCAATGTTTGTAGTGTTAAATTAAGCCCTTCTCCATCTTTTGCAACATCCATATAATATCTTACACCTTGAATATTGTGAGCGAAATACTCTCCTAGTTCTTTTAAAGATAATCTATTTAATATCGCTTCCCCTGTATGTCCTAAAGGAGTGTGACCAATATCATGACCTAAGGCAATCGCTTCTATTAAGTCTTCATTTAAGTTTAAAGCCCTACCTATTGTCCTTGCAATCTTACTAACTAACTGAACATGAGTAATTCTTCTACTGACATGGTCATTAGAGTTTAGTGTATAAACTTGAGTCTTATTCAAGTATCTTGTATAAGACAAAGAATGTATTATTCTATCTATATCATGAAAAAATGGAGGCCTAATATCTTCCTTTTCTTCTTTAAACCTAACAGCATCACTACTTTTAGTAGCATAAGGACTTAAATCTTTTTCTTTCCTTAAAAAGTTCTTCTTTGCTTTCTCAAAACTTCCCATTAAATCACTTCTTCCCTGTATAATACTTTTTAGTTTTCACATTTCCCCTTTTCATCTTTATAAAATTATCAAAATTATCTTTAACATAATTATCTCTGTTAAAGCTATCATCAATTACTACCATATTTTCTTCAGTAAAATCATCTTCATTTAAATATAGACACTCATCATAATTAACAATATTTAATTTCTTACTTTCATCTCTTTTAGACTTTAAGATAACAAAGTTATTAAAGCCATCTAACTCTTCATAACCATTTTTAGTTGCAGAAACTATTATCTTATCTAAAAACTTAAATTCAATTTCCTCACAAACAAAATCTTCGGCAAGCATTGCATAAACTGGAACATAATAATATTCTTTACTACTCATAACTACTTCTCCTTATTAATTTATATTGAAAGTTTATTTACTCTTTCTAATTAATCTTATCATAGAATAAGAAATAAGTCTTGTATCAAATGGTAATTTTAATATTTCTTCAGGATGTCTTGCAACATCTATTTTCTCATTATCTTCATTATAAATAGTTTTTATTTTATAAGGATAAATCTCTCCTTTTGGTGTAAATATTTCTACTTCATCACCTACTTTAAAGTAGTTGCGTTCTTTTAAGACAATAGATTTCATCTTTTCATCATAACCTATTATAAGTCCTAAATACTCTTGATTAGATACTTCTTGTCTACCTGTATAATATTGGTCAGTTACATCTGCTAGATGATTAAAGTATTGACTAGTTGTATCACGATTAGCGACAGAGTCAAGGCGTTTCTCATACTCAAGTAATTTCTCATCAGTTAAAGTGCCATTATAAATACTATCTATTAAAAATCTATAACTACCAATAACAGTAGCAAGGTAATAAAGGCTTCGCATTCTTCCTTCTACTTTTAGGGAACTAACACCAATATCTATTAAATCTTTAATATAGCTTGCCATATTTAAGTCTTTAGTAGCAAGAGTAAATTTATCATTATCTTTATAATCAAAGGCAAAACGACATACTTGCGCACATCCTCCACGGTTTGCATCACGATTAGTAACATAATTAGATAAAGCACATCTACCACTAAAACAAGTACACATGGCTCCATGAATAAAGACTTCTGTTTCTAGATTAGGTATACTTGATATTTCTTTTATCTCATCACGAGATAGTTCTCTTGCAAGAACAACTCTACTTGCTCCTAAGTCCCTATAAAACATTGCAGCATCTTTATTAGTAATAGAGTCTTGTGTAGATATATGAACCTCTACTGTTTTATAGTTATCTATAATATATTTGGCAAGATATAAATCACTGACGATAAAAGCATTAATACCACAGTCTATAACTTCTTTAATGTATTCTTCCATACCTAATCTATCTTTATCATGAAAAACAATATTAGCGGTTAGATATACTTTTTTACCTAAATTATGAGCGAAAGTACATCCTTCTTTTAATTCATCTAAACTAAAATTAGTAGCATTCGCCCTTAAACTTAGTTTTTCTCCTCCTACATAAACTGCATCAGCACCGTATAATAAGACTACTTTAAGTCTTTCTAAATCCCCTGCTGGTGCTAGTAATTCTATTTTTTTCATCATATCACCTACTTTACTTTATAGATAGTCTCTCTATATAAGAAACCTCTATTATGTCCTGCCAACTCATCTATTCTTTGCTTATCAAAATTAACAAAAGCATTTATTAGTTCTTTAAATTCATCACTACTATAATCGCCTTGTTCTATAATTCCATAATTAATACCACTATTATCTAATTCTTTATATACATTACTTAAATTAAGACGTCTATTATAAAAGAAAGTTGTCCCATTACTATCTTCTTTAACTAAGAACTCTTGCCCACTCTTAGGTTCTTTAATAGTGATTATTTCACTCTTACTTTTATTTTTATTATCAAAATAACTAGTAAGTAAATTCCTTCTAGACATAGCGACTACAGGATTGCCAAGCAAAAGAATAAATAAATCACTTTTAGTATTACTTCTTATATTAAGTACTTCATCTTTAGTTATTTCATTAGAGAGATAGGCTCTTTTAACTCCTAAATCATAATACAAATTAATAGTATCACTATTAGTAACCATATGAGTACCATTGTAGATTAAGTTAATGTTTATTTTATTTTCTTTGACTAGATTAAGAACTGCTAAATCATAAAAGAACACTCCATCTACTTTTATATTTTCTAGTTCTTTTAATACCTTAAGTAAATTATCTAACTCATTATTAAATATCATTTTATTTATAACAACAAAACATAGCTTATCAGTATTTTTCTTATATTCTTTTATGTCAGAAATATTATAATATTTAAAATAATCAACAGAAAAATTTTCTAATGGTAAGATAAGTCCATCTAAACCATTATCTAAGTATTCTAAATAATTAGAATCTCTTATTACACCTAAAAGTTTCATAACATCAGTCCTTTTCACAACATATTTTAGCATAAATAATTATAAAGAAAAAGAGACATCATCAAGAAATCTCTTTATTATTCTTCCGTTGGTTCATCTAACTTAACAAGTACTTCTCTAGGTTTAGAGCCATTAGGTGGTCCAATAATACCTCTTTCTTCTAGTAAATCAATAATACGTGCTGCTCTATTATAACCAAGTTTAAATCTTCTTTGTAATAGTGAGGCACTGGCTTTTTGAGTCTCTATAACAAACTCTACTATTTCATTATATAAAGGATCATCATATTCTTCCTCTTGTCTCATATCTTCTTTTTGTGAGGCACTCTTTTCACTATCACCTTTTAAATCCATAAAGGCTTGGTCATATTCTGCTTTTTGTTGTTCAATTGTATAATCAATAATTCTTTTAATCTCATCATCAGAAATAAAGGCACCTTGAATACGTTCTGGATCTGCTTCTCCCATTGGTAAGAATAACATATCACCTTTACCAAGTAATTTTTCTGCTCCTGTCATATCAAGAATTGTACGTGAATCTATACTACTAGATACGGCAAATGATATACGGCTTGGAATATTCGCCTTAACAACACCAGTAATTACATCTGTCGATGGTCTTTGAGTAGCAATAATTAAGTGAATACCCGCTGCACGAGCCATCTGTGTAATTCTCATAATAGAAGCTTCTACATCTTTACTTGCAACTAACATAAGGTCTGCTAACTCATCTATTATTACCACGATAAATGGCATCTTCTTCATTTGTTCATCTGCTGGTAGAGTCTTATTCATCTTTTCTACATAATCATTATAAGTTGCAATATTCTTAGTTTTAGTCTCACTAAACATATCATAACGTCTTTCCATCTCAGATACAATTTTAGCAAGGGCAACAGATGCTTCTTTAGGGTCAGTTACAACTGGTCTCATTAAATGAGGAACACCATTATAACCAGAAAGTTCAACCTTTTTAGGGTCAACCATAACAAGTTTAACTTCATCAGGTTTCGCTCTCATTAAAATAGAACATATAATACCATTAATACAAACAGATTTACCTGAACCAGTAGAACCTGCTACTAAAAGGTGAGGTGTTTTATTAATCTCACACCAAATAACATTACCCATAATATTTTTACCTAAAGGACAAAGTAGTTTAGAACCATCTAGAGACTTAGGTACTTTTTCTAATACTTCTCTAAATGATACAGAAGATGTTTCTTTATTAGCAATTTCTATACCAACTGTGTTCTTTCCTGGAATAGGAGCTTGTATTCTAACGTCCTTAGTTGCAATGGCTAAAGCTATTTCTCTATGTATGGATAAAAGTTTACTAACCTTAGTACCAGAGTGTAATTCTAACTCATACTGGGTAACAGTAGGACCAATATGTACTTCTACTACTTTACCAATAATATTAAAGTCTTTTAATACTTTCTCAAGTATCTCTATATTCTTTTCAATTAAACTTTGATTAACACTATTCTTCTTTTTCTTAGACTGGTCTAATAAAGTAATAGGTGGCAACACATAATTATGTTTAACAGTAACTTTATTTTCATCTACTACATTTACTTCACTTACTTCAGTAGCATCCTCTTTAGGAGTATCTTCATGAACTTTCGCTTTAGTAAGCTCATCTATACTAGATATAACAATTTTCTTATCATCATCTTTTATCTCACCCATAGCAGGCTCTTCATTTCCTGTTATAATAGGTTTCTTAGTACTAACCTCTTCTTCATCATCACTACTACTCTTATCCCTCTTAGGAAACTTCTCTTTAGCAGCCTTTGCTTTATCTTTAACAAAGTCAATAATTGAAAAGCCAGTAAATAGTGAAAATCCTATAATAATTAAAGTCCAAGCGATTATCTGCATTCCTCTATATGAGAATAACATCATAAACAAGACCCCAAAGGTACAACCAATAATACCTCCACCAATAGCATTAGGTCTTGCCCCTTTCATAACATCTGAAAAAGAGTTAATTAACTGATTAGTAGTTTCACTAAAGACTTTAACAGCATTACTATCATTTTGTAAGATAAAGTTTTCATGCATTAAAACTAATACTCCTATTAATAAAAGATATATACCTAACATTTTAGTAGTAAATAAATTAGGCCAACTTCTATTTATAATTAAATATGCTCCAAGTATTAAAAGAACTACTAATAAAGGATTATATAATACTCCTACAAGAAATATTGCAAAGGATGCAATCATATTACCAACAGGACCATATCTACCAATCCCAAGTATCGCTGCTAAAACAAGTAATACTCCATATAATTCTGTTGAATGAGCAAAACCTTTTTTAGTTTCTTTCTTTTTCTTTCTTTTTGCCATAACTACCACTCTCTTTCGTATCTTTTCTACTTAAGTATAACAAAACTAAAGAATAATTTAAAGAGATTGTCACTCATTTGACACTTTTATTTTATTTAAAACATCCATAACTTCATAAAAGACTTTATGACTATTATCTTTTTCTTTACTCATATTAGGTCCTACAAAATCATTGATTTCTTTTAATACTAAATCTATATTATCCTTATTAACTTTATCCCTAATCAATTGTAAACAAGTATTTTTATAACCTCTTACCATAATACCTGCTAAAGCTTTATAATATGATTTTTCTGGCAAGTTAGATTTCTTATAGAAATACATTGCCATTTCATCCATCATTTTTCTTTTATTAGTTAAAATTATTTTATTAGTCCTAAATACACCATTAGGAGCAGAGTTACTTGAAACATTAATAATCTCTGCATCCTCTGGTATTATTACATCATATAAAGTATCTCCTCTAACTAACCATCTAAATATCTTATCTTCAGTCGAAAAATTAAATCCACCCATTTCTTTAGGATTATTAGCATTAGGATTAAAGTTTTTGGCAATATTTACTTCATCAAGTTTATATTTTAAATTATCATTAGCACCACTAACGTCATCAAACATAACTTTTAAATACTTTGCACTCATATAATTATTACACTTCCTATTTTTTATTATCTCTAACAGTTACATATCTTTGATTGCTAGCTTTAATATGTTTTTTATTCTCATATTCTAGCTTGCCCTTTAAAATCAATGGATTAACTATTTTTCTACTTATATAACTTCTAGATTTAATATTCAAATATTCTTTAATTTCCTTAGCAGATTTAGGTTCCCTACAAAAATCTAAAACTTTATTATATAATTCTAATACTTGTTCACTTACTTGTTCACCGACTTGTTCACTTGCTTGTCCACTTTGTGTATCACTAACTGCATCACTTTTCCCATTATATATGGTATTTTGTTGTCCACTTACTTGTTCACTAATACTATCATGTTCAAATTTCATACTATTTCTAAATACAACCTTAAAACTCCCTCTTTCTTCATAAAATTCTGGTTCAGGCAGTTCATACTTTGCCATTTCTCTTTTCATAGTAGGAATACCTGTATGCCTGTTTTCTATAACAGAACCCTTTTCTTCTAGTATCCTAACTATTGTAGGGTTCCTTGACTCCATCATAGTATCAGTCCCAAGTTTTTCTAGTTTATTAGCACCATATAATGCTCCAGGATTTAAAATCTCTACTCTATCTTCATACATATAAACAGAAATAAAGGCGCTTTCTGTTTCTTTACTATAATCCCTGTGGATTAAAGCGTTGGCAACAGCCTCTCTTAATGCTTCTAAAGGATATTCAGTTCTATTTTCTCTTTTACCATTAGAATCTATTATTA
>CAMLTY010000002.1 GCA_946486465.1 uncultured Mycoplasmatota bacterium | reverse complement strand
GGGTAAAATATATGTTAATTTAAAATTAATAAGAGAAAAGTATGATAGAGGATTAAATTTAAGTAAATTAGAAAAAGAACTAGTAATATTAACTTTAACAAAAGTTGATGAGATTGACAAATTAGCGGAAGGAGACGAAGAACTTATGGAAGTTGCTAAAGAATTAAAAAGATTAACTAATGATGCATATACTATTGGACTATATGATGAAGAAGAGGAAAGAAGAAGAATAGAAAACAGTATAAAAATTACTGCTAAAGAACAAGGTCTTAAACAAGGAATTGAACAAGGAATTAAACAAGGAATTAAACAAGGTGTTAGTAATGAAAAAAATTCTATTGCTAAAAATCTTCTTAGTATGGGTATGCCAATAAAAGATATTATGAAAGCGACAGGGTTAAGTAAGAATCAAATAACAATGTTGATGTAAAGGAGATGTTGAGTTAATGGAAGGTTGTGCTTCAAAGAGATTAAGTCTTGATATTAATACAGTAGGGTTTTATGATGAAGCGGAAGAGATGGAAAAGATGATGAATAGTCTTAAAGAAGAAGGAGAAATGCTAGGAGAGAAAAGGGGCATTAAAAAGGGCATTAAACAAGGTGCTAAAGAAAGAGAAAAATCTATTGCTAAGAATCTTCTTGAAATAGGTATACCTAAAGAAAGTATAATGCAAGCTACTGGTTTAAGTGAAACTCAAATTACAAGACTTATGTAGGTGGATTATGACTGGTATAATGGATTGTAGTGTAGCTATTTCTCTTAGAGTTACAAGGCCTTTAGGCCTTTTTGAAGATGGTTATTTTAGTGATGGAGATATTAAAAATATTATAGATTCTTTAGGTAAAATTGTTGATTTAAATCTTTAAGAAAAATGGAAAGTTTATTTTGACGAAAAGGATGAAAACATTGTTAATATGGAAGAACCTGATAAAATAATACGAGAGAAACATAATTATTATGATCCTGAAAATCTTGCTTATTTACTTAGTAGAGATTGTAAGTATTGGAAGAATTATAGTTTTAGAATTAAAGGATTTAAAATATTTTGTGCATTTAGTGGAATTGATTATTCATAAGTTTGTCTATTAAATGGGTTTAAAAAAGATTACTTTAAGAATCCTTTAAATGGTGCTTTAATATTTCATAATTATATTATTTAAACTTGTAAAAATAGTGAATGTAGTCTAAAATAAGTTATGTAAAATAACTTATTTTTTTAGTTAGGTGATGTGTCATGAAAGACTTTAAGGAAAAATTAAAACTTGTTCCAGAACTACCTGGAAGTTATCAGATGAAAGATAAGAATGGTTATATTATCTATGTAGGTAAAGCTAAGAATTTGAAGAGGCGTGTCAGTAGTTACTTTAGAGGTAATGTAACAGGTAAGACTGCAATGTTAGTTCAAGATATAGATGACTTTGAATATATTGTAACTGATAGTGAGTTAGAGAGTTTAATACTTGAAATAAACCTAATTAAAAAATATGACCCTAAATATAATATCTTACTTAAAGATGATAAGAGTTATCCTTATATTGAACTAACTAATGAAAAGTATCCTCGACTTAGAGTAGTTAGAAATGTTAAAAGAAAGAAAAAAGACCATAAATTATTTGGACCTTATCCTAATGTAGGCTCAGCCCGAAAGACAGTTAATATGATTAATCGTTTATATCCCTTAAGAAAGTGTGAAAAACTACCTAAAAAAGAATGCTTATATTATCATATAAATGAATGCTTAGGTTACTGTATTAAAGAAATCGATAAAGATACTATTAAATCTATGACTGATGAGATAACAAGCTTTCTTAAAGGGAATAGTAGTTTTATTAAAGAGAAAATTACAAAAGAAATGGAAAAAGCAAGTAATGCTTTAAATTATGAGAAAGCTTTAGAATTAAGAGAAATGTTAACCGATATAGATATAACACTTACTAAGCAAAAGATAGATTTAAAGAAAAATTATAACTTTGATATCTTTAATTATACAGTAGTAGATAACTATTTATCCATAACAGTTTTCTTTATAAGAGAAGGAATACTTTTTGGTAGACACCATGAAACATTACAGACACTAGATAATGTTGTTGATGATATGGAAGAGTACATTATTAAATTCTATGATAAAAATATTCTTGCCCATGAGATATTAATACCCGATACTTTAAATGCTGAATTACTTAGTGAATATTTAAAAGTTAAAGTTCATGTTCCTAAAAGAGGGGAGTTAAAGAAATTAGTTGATCTTGCCGAAGAAAACTCTAAAGTAGTCTTAAACGAAGAGTTAGAAACACTTAAGAAAGATGATAATAAAAAGATGGAAGCTTTAAATGAGTTAAAAACTCTTCTTAATGTAGATAGTGTATCTCGTATGGAAAGCTTTGATAACTCTCATTTATTTGGAACATACTATGTAGGGGCGATGGTTGTTTTTCGTGACTTTGAACCTTTAAAGAATGATTATCGTAAATATAAAATAAGTACTGATGTTAAAGATGATTTAGGAGCGATGAGAGAAGTATTATATCGAAGATATTATAAAGCGATTATGGATAATGAAGTCTTACCAGATTTAATCATTATGGATGGAGGAGAAACTCAAGTAAATGTCTGTAAAGAGATACTTTCTAGTTTAAACCTATCAATACCAATAATAGGTCTTAAGAAAGATTCTCATCATAGAACTAATACTGTTATAGATAGTAATTATAAAGTCTTAGATATTAAAAGTGATAGTAACCTATTCCTTTATCTATCAAAAATTCAAGAAGAAGTTCATCGCTTTGCTATAACTTATCATCGTAATATTAAAAGTAAAGGACTACTATCAAGTTATCTAGATTTAGTGCCAGGAATAGGAGAAGTTAGACGTAAAGAACTATTAAAGAAATTTGGTTCTATGAAAAAAATGAGGGAAGCAAGTATAGAAGATTTAAGTAAAATAGTAGGAGATACTGTAGCATTAAATCTCTATAATGTCTTGCATGAGGAGGATGAAAATAATGATAAATAAAAAGGGATTTACAATGCTAGAATTACTTGCCGTCATAATTATACTTGGTATTTTAGTAACTCTTGCTTATATGGGAGTGTCACAGTATTTAGATAGAACAAAATCTGCAGTTTATGAGGATTATGAAAAAAATATTACTGATGGAGTTACTAACTATTTAATAGATCATACAGGATATATTCCTTTAGAAGGTGAATCTTTAGTAGTTGATGTATCTAAGTTAATCTGTGAAGGATATGTAAATAATCTTGAAGATCCTAATATTTCTAATAGAACTTGTAATTTAGAAAGTTATGCTATTGTAAAAAGAAATAATAATACAGGCTTTAATATGGATATAGAATATTCTGCTTGTTTAAAATGTTCAGGATATGAAAGCCCAGCATGCTCTAATTCAATAGCAGGGATAGAAAGATTAACGAAAGATGCAAGTTGTGAGGTAGAATGATGGCAACTATTAAAGTAATGGATGAAATACTTGCTAATAAGATAGCAGCAGGAGAAGTAGTAGAAAGATGTTTAAATGTTGTTAAAGAATTAGTAGAAAACTCTATAGATGCTGAGTCTACGGAAATTAAGATTAACTTAATAGATTCTGGTACTAAAAAAATAGTAATAAGTGATAATGGTATTGGTATGAATAAAGAAGATGCGATGCTTGCATTCTCACGTCATGCTACTAGTAAATTAAAAAACTTAGATGATTTATTTAATATCGAAACATTAGGTTTTAGAGGAGAAGCCCTACCATCTATCGCTTCAGTTTCTCATGTTTATTTACAGACTAGTAAAGATGGAGTAGGAACAAGTATTTCTTTAAATGGCGGGGTAATAGAGAGTGTAGAAAATAGTGATTTAAGTGTGGGTACAACTATTGAAGTAAGAGATTTATTCTATAATACTCCAGTAAGATTAAAGTATTTAAGGAATCTTTATACAGAACTTGCTTTAATAATCGAATATATTAATAAAATGGCTCTATCATATCCATCTATTAGATTTGTTTTAACTAATAATGAAAAAGAGTTATTAAATACAAGTGGTGATGGTAATTTATTAAAAGTAATTTATGCTGTCTATGGCATAGATGTTGCTAAAAAAATGATAGAGATAAGTGGTGAAAACGATGACTATGTAATATCAGGTTATATTGGTTATCCAGAAATTGCCAAGACTTCTCGTAATGTTATTACTACTTTAGTAAATGGTAGAGTTATTAAAAATTTAGATTTAAATAGATGTCTAATAGACTGTTATCACACTTATATACCTAAAGATAAGTTTCCTATGATAGTTTTAAATATAGATGTCGACCCTATCCTGATAGATATTAATATACATCCGCAAAAGATGGATATAAAGTTCTCTAAATTAGATAGTCTAAAAGAGTTAATTACGAAAGTAATTAGTTCTAAACTAAAAGAAGTATTACTAGTACCTCATGCTAATATTAGAGATTTAAATACTATTTATGAAGTAGAAGATTCTCTTCCAGTTAATACTATAAACTATGAACTAGATGATGAAGAAGAACTTGTTAAAGAAACATCTCCTAATCTAGAAGAATTATCTTTTGACTTTGATAATGATAATAAGATAACGGGTACTAAGACTGAAGAAGTAGTTGAAGATGCAAAAGAGAAAAAAGATGACTATCGTATCAAAGAAATGATACCTGTAGGTATTGTTCATAAGACTTATATAATTGCAGAAAACTCAAGTGGTATGTATATAATAGACCAACATGCAGCGGCAGAACGTATTAATTATGAAAAAGTCTTAAATGCATTATTAAAAGACGATTATAAAATTATAGATTTATTAGTACCTATTAGATTAGAATATCCTAAAGATGAGTTTATTAGAATTAAAGAACATATGGATATTCTAAAGAGTATTGGTATTTCTTTAGAAGAGTTTGGTGATAATACTTTCATTGTTAGAAGTCATCCTACTTGGTTCTTTGAAGGATATGAGAGAGAAGCCATTGAAAAGATAATTGCTATCACCCTAGAAAAAGGTGAATTCGATAAAGAAAAATTCATTTATAAGACAGCATCTACTATGGCTTGTAAAATGAGTATAAAAGCCAATGATTATTTAGACTTAGATACTGCTAAAATCCTTTTGGATAACTTAAGACGGTGTGATAATCCTTTTACTTGTCCTCATGGAAGACCAACTATTATTACATATAGTAATTATGACTTAGAAAGACTCTTTAAAAGAGCGATGAATTAACTATAACTCCAAAAAAATACTAAAATAATTGATTTTTTTGGAGTTATGTTATATAATCTTGCTAAAGAAGGTGATAATATGGAAAGAAATGCTATGCAAAGTCTTATTAATTGGAAAAATAAAAAGAATAGAAAACCTTTACTTCTATATGGAGCAAGACAAGTAGGTAAGACATATTTAGTAAAAGAGTTTGGTAATAGATATTTTAAAGATATTATCTATGTTAATTTTGAGACTAATAATATTGTTAGTAATATTATTGATGAAAATATTGAACCAGATTATATTATTAAAAATTTAGAGATTGTCTTTAATAAAAAAATAGATAAAGATAATACTTTGATATTCTTTGATGAAATACAAAAGAATACAAGAGCCTTAACTTCCTTAAAATATTTCTGCGAGGAAGCAAGTGAATATTATGTAATAGGAGCAGGTTCTTTGCTTGGTGTTCATATAAATAAAAAAGACTTTTCTTTTCCAGTGGGTAAAGTAGATTTTCTAACAATATATCCTATGTCTTTTGATGAGTTTTTAATTAATACAGGTAACTCTTTATTACTAGATTCTATAAAAGAACATTTTGATAGTAATAAAGAAATGCCAGAAGTACAACATAAGAAAGCCCTTGATTTATATTATGATTACTTAGTAGTTGGTGGTATGCCAGAAGTAGTTAAAGAGTATATTAATAGTAATTCTTTTATTAATGCTATTGATTATCAAAAAAGTATAATAGAGTCTTATAAAAATGATATTACAAAATATTGTGAAGATGGAAATGAAGCGAATAAAATTTTGGCGACGTTTGACTCTATTCCAGTACAACTTGCTAAAGATAACAAAAAGTTTCAATATAAACTAATTAAAAGTGGTGGTTCTAGTTCTATTTTTGGAGATGCTATTAATTGGTTAGTTAATGCAGGTATTGTAAATAAATGTGTTAAGACAAAAATAGGTGTTCCTCTTAAAATGTATGAAGAGTTAGATTCTTTTAAATTATATATGAATGATGTAGGACTTTTAACAAACTTAAGTGAATATCCAATTTATTTAATAAAAAATAGAGAAGCAGTTAATGAAGTTATGATAGGAATGTTAACTGAAAATTATGTTGCTACTTCTTTAATCATTAATAATCTTAATTTAAATTATTGGAAAGGCGATTATGAAAGTGAAGTTGATTTTATCTTACAAGGAGAAAAAGGAAGTATTATCCCTTTAGAAGTAAAATCTAGTAATCACGTTAAATCTAGAAGTTTAAATAATTATATTAAATTATATAATCCTAAGTATGCTATTAGAATATCTTCCAAAAATTTTGGCTTTAAAAATAATATA
Source organism: uncultured Mycoplasmatota bacterium (assembly GCA_946486465.1). Lineage (GTDB taxonomy): Bacteria > Bacillota_I > Bacilli_A > RF39 > UBA660 > Onthousia. Next base: position 61,839 of record CAMLTY010000002.1, on the reverse strand, counting down.
AAGTCTGTTCCTTTGTATGCTGTATTTTGCCTTAATAAAGATAATATAGAAAGATAGTGATATTATGATAATTGCCATATTAGGACCAACTGCTGTTGGTAAAACTGCTTTAAGTATAGCTTTAGCTAAAAAATACAATGCTGAAGTTATTAATTTTGATGCTATGCAAGTGTATGAAAAGTTGGATATAGGTACTGCTAAAGTAACTAAAGAAGAAATGGAAGGAGTACCTCATCATTTACTTAGTAATGTATCACTTGATAAAAACTATTCTGTTTATGATTATCAAAAAGATGCAAGATGTTTAATAGATAAACTTCTAAAAGAAAATAAAAATATTATCTTAATAGGAGGGACAGGTCTATATTTAAAAGCAGTACTTTTTGATTATAATTTTACAGAGGGTACAACTTATAAAGAATATAATGATTTAACTAATGAAGAGATACTTAATAAAATAAAATCTTATAATGTAGAAGAACTACCTCATGTAAACAATAGAAAAAGATTAGTAAGGCTCTTAAATAAACTAGAAAACAATGAGACTATTACTAATAATGGGAATAACCTTTTATATAAAGATACTATTTTTATAGGATTAACTACTGATAGAAATACTCTATATGATAAGATTAATAAAAGAGTAGATATCATGTTTAATAATGGTCTATTAGAAGAAGTAGAATCTTTAAAAGATGAGTTTAATACTTCTAAAGCTTTAAATACGGCGATAGGTTATAAAGAGTTTATTCCATACTTTAATCATGAAAAAACTTTAGATGAAGTAAAGGATGATATCAAGAAAAACTCAAGACATTATGCTAAAAGACAATATACTTTCTTTAATCATCAGTTTAAACTTAGGTGGTTTAATACTAATTATGATGACTTTAATAAAACAATAAATGAAGTTATTAATTATATAGAACTATTATCAAAAAAGTAATAGTTTTTTAGCACTCACTATTGACAATTGCTAACTCTAGTGTTATTCTACATTATGTAAATAAGAAAGAAGAGTGATTATGTTGAAGAAAAAACAATTTAAAGCTGAATCTAAAAAGCTATTAGATTTAATGATTAATTCTATTTATACTAATAAGGAGATATTTTTAAGAGAGTTAATCTCTAATGCAAGTGATGCTATTGATAAACTTTATTATGAATCACTTACTAATAAAAGTATTAAAGTTAAGAAAAAAGACTTAGAGATTAGACTTATTCCTGATAAAGATAATCGTACCTTAACTATCGTTGATAATGGTATTGGTATGAATGAGGAAGAACTTGAAAATAACTTAGGTACTATCGCTAAGAGTGGTTCTCTTTTATTTAAAGAGAAGATGTCTGATGATAAAAATATGGCAATTATTGGACAGTTTGGTGTAGGTTTTTACTCTAGCTTTATGGTAAGTGATGAAGTAGAAGTAATTAGTAAAGCCTATGATAGTGATAAAGCATATCGTTGGGTATCAAGAGGTGCTGATGGATATTCTATCGAAGAGTGTGACTATGAAAATATTGGTACTAAAGTTATCCTTCATCTAAAAGAGAATAATGAAGATAATAACTATGATGAATATCTAGAAGATTATGCTCTTGAAAGATTAGTTAAGAAGTATTCTGACTATATAGCATATCCTATTAAGATGAAAGTAGAAACAACTACTAAGAAAGATGATAAGGAAGAGAAAACGATTGAAGATAAAACTCTAAACAGTATGGTTCCTATTTGGAAGAAACAAAAGAGTAGTGTAGAAGATGAAGATTATAACTCTTTCTATACAGATAAATTCTATGACTATGAAGCTCCTTTAAAAGTAATTCGTAGTGAAGTAGAAGGTAGATGTTCTTATACAGCTTTACTATTTATACCAAGTCATGCTCCATATAATTATTATTCTAAAGACTATGAGAAAGGACTTGAACTTTATTCTAAGGGTGTTCTAATCATGGATAAATGTGCTGACCTTTTACCTGATTACTTTAGTTTTGTTAAAGGTATTGTTGATAGTGAAGATATATCTTTAAATATTTCAAGAGAGACTTTACAAGAGAACTATCAAATTAAATCTATCGCTAAGAGTCTTGAATCTAAGATAAAAAAAGAACTAGAAAAAATGCTTAAAAATGATAGAGAAAACTATGAGAAATTCTTTAAAGACTTTGGAATGCAACTTAAAGTAGGTATTTATGAGTCTTATGGAATGGCTAAAGAAATATTACAAGATTTATTACTTTTCTATTCATCTAAAGAAAAGAAAATGGTTACACTTTCAGAATATGTCTCTAAGATGAGTGATGATGATAAGATAATTTACTATGCTTGTGGTGAGACTATAGATAAAATAGATTTATTACCACAGGTGGAAGCTGCTAAAGAAAAGGGGATAGATATCTTATATTTAACTGATTACTTAGATGAATTTGTCTTTAAAGTAATGATGAATTATAAAGAGAAGAACTTTGTCAATGTAGCAAGTGAAGAAGCAGACTTTGAAAGTGATGAAGAGAAGGAAGAGTTAAAGAAAACTAATGAAGAGTATAAAGACATGTTTACTAAAATGCATGATGCTCTAAATAATGGTGTTAATGAAGTAGCATTTACTCATAGACTTAAAAATCATCCTGTATGCTTAACTAGTAAAGGTGCTGTATCAGTAGAAATGCAAAAAGTAATGGATGCTATGCCAACTGATACTGGTGTAAAAGCTAGTACTGTAATGGAGATTAATGAAGATCATCCTATTGCTACTAAATTAAAATCTTTATATGAAAAGAAAGATTATGAGACATTAGAAAAATATAGTAAAATACTTTATGCTGAAGCTAGACTTATTGAAGGAATGACTTTAGATAATCCAACTGAGATAAGTAATTTAATTAGTGAATTACTTGCTAAATAAAATAAAGGATAGGTAATTATTAACATTACTTATCCTTTTTAATATCACATTTTTTTCCAATACAGGCATCATAATAAAGAGATTTTTCCATAAGTCTTTCATCAATATAATCATTACCATATTCTTCTGATAATGTTTCTTTACAACTAAATAAATTAGTTCCTAACCCTAGTCTTTCACCATCAATTTTAACTCCTAAAGCAGCTAGGGTAGTAGGGTAATAATCAAAGGTTGTAAAGTTTCTATTCTTATTACAATCAGTATCAACTGCTGAATTTATAAAAACATTATAAACACCTCTTTGATAAGTAGGATCTATTTCATCAAAAGAATAGGTATTCATACTAAGGTGGTCTCCTACTAGTATAACAGTAGTATTTTCATGAAAGTCTTGATCTTTAATCCAATTAACAAAATCATCTAATTTTTCACTAGAACAATCAATAGATGTTAAATAATGATTATCATATATATCTTTGCAAGAATCATCTAAATATCCATCTTCAAAATGAGTATCAACAGTTAGCATTGTGAAATTAAATGGTTCATCACTTTTAGATATTTTTGTTAACTCTTCTTTAGCATAGTCAAATAACTTGGCATCTTCATAACCCCAAAATACATAGTAATCTTCATCAATTATTCCATCATCTATTGCCGTATAATAATCATACATAGTATAATCACCATGATTTTTAAAATAATTTCTTCTTCCACCAAAGGTTAAATCAGAGCCTACCATAATATACTGCCTATATCCTGCATCTTTTAGTATGTCTCCTATAGAATATGCCCCTGGAAGAGTAGTACCTGCTTCATAAGTACTTACATCATCTTGATTAAAAATAGTTTTTAAAGGAATACCTGCAGTATGTGCTACCATAGCAGCCATTGTCCATGAAGCATTATATCCCATATGAGCACCACCAACTAAATTATTAGAAGAAAAATTAATATTATCTTTAGCAAGCTCTGTTAATTCAGACATGTAATTAATATCATATGCCCCACCGTTTTCTTTATCAGCATAAGTAGATTCCATTGATTCTAGAAAAATATAAATTAAGTTTCTTTTTTCATCAGGCCATTCTAATTTAACTTCTTCTGGTTCTACATAATTTACTTCTAAGAAATTAGATTCTATATAACTATACTTAATATAGTCAATTATATATAGGTTACTTAAAGCATAATAAAGGGAATAACTTACTAAGCTAAGTAAAAGTAAATATTTAATAACATTATAAAACCTTAATTTAAAAGACTTACTTCTAATTTTAATAGTAATGTATGCCTCTAGATGTTTAAATAAATGTTTAAAGATTATAACAATCACTATGATTACAATAGTAATAATAAGAGGTATTAAAACATTTTCTTTAATAAATTCTTCTATTAAATCATTACTAGCAGATGCTACTGAACTAGTTAATGTAAATAATATTTGGTCAAAATTATTAAACTGAAAATTAATTAAAGACCAGTGTGTACTAAAGATAATAATGAGAGCTAAAAAGATTAAGAGAAAAGCTAATATCCATTTAATTGCTCTTATTATTTTTTCTTTTTTTAACTTCTTTAATCTTTTTAACATTTTTTACTGCTTTATCTTTCTTGGTATCTTTTTTCTCTTTTAACTCTAATTTAATATCAACATTAGTACTTATTACTTTTAATATATATGGTAAGATAACAGCAACTACTAAGCTAAGCCACATATATTTTAAACAAAAGTCATAACTAAATGTATATTCAGCATAATGAAACATCTTTTCACTACTAAAGATATATACAAAAGTATTCATAATCGTTGTAATTAGAAAAGTATAAAGTAAATACTTTAATATTAAATCACTTGTACTTTTGTTAGTTTTGTCTATTCTTTTTTCTATAAGAATAGAAATACTAGCAGGCATTAACATACATATAAAAAACATATTACCACTTCTTTCTAAGTATTTTATATTATAATGGAAAATTAGTGAGAATACAATTAGTAATTTTGACTTTTGGTATACATTATGGTATAATTTAGCCATCTAAAGGGGGATGGTTCTAATGAATAAATTCAAGAATTGTGATAGCTTAAAGTCATATTTAAATAAAGAATCTAAAAGGCTTAATATTAGTATAACTAATGTTTATAACACTTTCTTTTCAAGAGATTTACTCTATCGTTTAAGTAAAATAGATAAAAGTATGGATATAATAGTTAAAGGAAGTTTTGCTCAAGCAGTACATTTAGGTAAAATAGTTAGACCGATTACCGATATAGATTTAACTAGTACAATAGACCATCATAACCCTTTAATACTTTTAGTAAATGCAATGTGTGTTAAAGAGGAAAATAATGATTTTGATTATATTTTAAGAGGTGCTCCTAGAAGACCTAATACAGGTATTATTAAGTTTCCAATCGCTGCTAAATATGGAAAGATTAATCATCCAATAGGTATTGATTATAGAGAAAATCATCCTTGTATTTATGAGAAACAATTAAAATTAGTACCTAAAATATTTTCAAAAGATGAAGAATATGAAGTAGTAGTACCTTCTATGGAAGAGACTTTAGCAGAAAAATTATGTATTATCGCTGAGTCTACCAAGACAGATGTTTTAAATACAAGAACAAAAGACTTCTATGATATTTATCACTTGCATGGTGGAGATTATGACTTAGATAAATTTTCTTATTATTTTGAAAAGATGCTTCAAGATAGAGGAAAAGTTAGAGATATTTATAATCTAAATACTGATTATCTTAATAATGATTTTATATAAAAGCATGAAAGTGTATGGGAAAGTAATAAGAGACACTATGAGTTTTTAGATGATGAAGTTGATTTAAAAGGGGCTGTATTTTATACAAAGAGTACTTTAAAAGAACAGTTTCAAAGAATAAGACAGGGTAAGAACAAAGTTTATAAGATATAGATTTCCTTAAAATTTTACAATTTTAGTGTAAAATATAAAAAAAATATTATAGTGATGAGTTTTATATGTTAAAATATTAAGTATAAGAAAGTTAATTTTGTATTGACTTCTTATAAAGTATGATTTATAATAATTCATACATCTCGAGGTTAGTCCTCAAAAGAGATAATTACAATGCATATTTTGACATTATTATTGATATGAGCATTGTATATTATATTTGAGTAACATTGAGGGTGTAGATTATCTTCTTGCACTGACGCTTACTATTTACTAGTGAGTCTGAGTAAGGTTATATCCTGAAAGAATACAAGTAGGGACTGGGAGACCTACCGTGTTACTCTTGAGCCTACATTCTTTGAATGTGGGCTCTATTAATTTACAGGAGGGTTTGTTAATGACTAGAAATAAAAATTTTACTTCAAAAATAATTGGATATTTAGATGAAAATATTATAAAATGTTTTAATATAGAAAAAGTGGTTTCAAAAGAAATAGTACAATCAAATAAATTGGACATTCATACTAATAAACATGCTAACGATTTCATCACATTAGATAGTTATCATAATACTTTAATGAATATAGATAAAATTATTTCTAGTCCTTATTATGTAGAATATGATGAAAAGCGAAATAGTCTTAAGTATTATGGAAAAGTAGATCAATACGTATGTGTAGTAGTTAGACTAGATAAAAAAGAATATTTTGTTTCTACTTTTTATCCGTTATCGAAAAAGAAAATAGATAAATTAAAAAGTAAAGAAGACCTTAATAATTGATATATTAGGGTCTTTAATCTTCTAAAATCATTTCTTTATCTTTAAAATAATAATGTTTATTACAGATATTTTTTAATTTAGGTCTATGAGTTACGATAATTAGAGTTTTATCATTTAAATACTTATTTATCATATCATAAATCTTTTCTTCAGATAAAATATCTAAATTAGAAGTTGGTTCATCTAAAATGTATATTTCTTTATCTAAAAGAATTCCTCTAATAATATTTAATCTTTGTTTTTGACCAGTAGATAGTCTTATACCTTTTTCACCAACTATAGTATCAAGACCATGTTCTAGACTATTAATCCAATCAAGAAGTCCTGCTTGGTTTAGATATTCATTTAATTTCTTATCACTTATATTTTTACCTAGTAAGAGATTATCTCTAATAGATAAATCAAAGAGGTCTGTTTCTTGAGAAATATAAGCGACATCTGGAGCTTTACTGCTTTCTTTACCATTAACTAAATATTTATTATCATCTATCTTATAAAATCTACAGAATAGATTAAGAAAAGTAGATTTACCTTGACCAGATTCTCCCATTATACTTACTTTATCTTTTTTATCTACCTTGAAGTAAGGTATATTTATAACATTTTTACTTTTCTTACTATATTTAAACTCTATATCTTTTAAAGTAATATTATTAAAGTTTTTAAATTTAGGTTGTTTTTCTTCTTGGGTTAAAACTTTTTCTATTTGATTATTAGCAGACTTATATTTATTTAAATTAACAAATAATCTACCAACACCTCTTAATTCAGTACTAAGGCCACTAAACATAGAAGAATAGAAAACTATATAACTAAAGACATCATTACCATTTTTCATACTTATAAATAAACTTATTAAAAGTATGGCATATAACATATAAATTAAAGCATTAATACCATCCCATCTTAGAGAAGCATAAATAGTGTTTTTTCTCATTGGCTTTTTAATATAACTAAACTTTTCGTTTATTTTATTAGTGGCAAAAGTAAGAGCATCATAATTTTTAACTACTTTTACATTTTCTATAAAATCAACATTAGTAGCAGTGTATTTGGCATAGATGTCATTATAATTTTCTTGTAATTTAACATTGTATTTAGAAATAATAACATTATAAATTATAATGAAAATAATAAAGATAATACAAATTATGAACACAAGTTTACTTTGATTAAAAACTTGAATTAAAAATATAGTAATGGCAACTATAACTCCGTTGATAGTTAGCATCAATTCATTTAAAAGATTATATGTTTCATTACTGATGGTGTCTATCTGGCTTTTTAAAAAACCAGTATGACTATTATTAAGTTTAGATATTTTCAGATTACAAAGTCTTTTAAAATAAGATAGTTGTAAATCTTTTTTAGTATTTTCTAAAAATACCACTACTTTTGTATTCCACAACACATTACAGAATATTTCTATAACTTTAAGAACAATAGTAAAAATAATTAGCATTTTAAATTTATCTATGGTAAATGGTACAGTTAAGTAAATTGATAAGATGACAGGCATTAGATAAAGACACAAATTTTCTATAAAAGCATTAAGAAAACATAAAGCATATTTCTTTTTATTTAATATTTTAAATGGATACATAATACACCTACTTTACAATAGAACCTATATCATCAGTAATAAGAGCTTGTTTTAACATACCAGGTTTATTTATATTGAAGACAATAATAGGAATTGACTCTTCCATACATAGAGTAATTGCTGTTAAGTCAATTACTTTTAACTTTTTATTTAACACATCATTATATGTTGTTTCTTTAATTAATTTAGCATCTTTATACTTTTTAGGATCTTTATCATAAATACCATCTACATTAGTTGCTTTTACTAAAATATCGGCATTGATTTCTGCTGCTCTTAAAGCTGATGCCGTATCAGTTGAAAAGAATGGGTTACCTGTTCCACAACCAAATATTACAACTCTACCTTTTTCAAGATGTTTCTCACATTTTTCACGTAGATAGAACTCGGCAACTTTTCTCATTTCAATAGCAGTTTCAACACGAACTGGAACACCTATTTGTCTAAAAGCATCTTGCAAAGCTAGAGCATTCATAGTAGTTGCAAGCATACCGATATAATCAGATGTTTGTCGCTCCATAAAGTCATTCGCTTTACCTCTCCAGAAGTTTCCTCCTCCTACAACTATTGCAATAGAAAAGCCCATATCAAGACAATCTTTAACTTCTTTAGCAATTTCTATAACTCTTTCAAAGTCAATACCATTATCTTTAGAACTACTTAAAGCTTCTCCTGATACCTTTAATAAAATTCTTTTGTTCTTCATAGTCTCACTTCCTTGGTATTAGTATATCATGTCGTATTTTTAGTAGCAATTTTTTCTTTAAAAAATAAATTATCTTTGTTATACTTTAAGTATAGCGAAAGGATAGTGATTAAATGAAATATGTTTATGCCTTTAGTGAAGGCAATAAGGATATGAGAGAGTTGTTAGGAGGAAAAGGAGCTAATCTTGCCGAGATGACAAGAATTGGACTACCTGTACCTCGTGGGTTTACTGTAACAACTGAAGCTTGCTTAAAATACTATGATGATAATGAAGAGATTAGTGAGGATATTAAAGAAGAAATCTTTAAAGAATTATTTAATCTTGAAAAGTTAACTGGTAAGACTATGGGAGATAATAAAAATCCATTATTAGTATCAGTTAGAAGTGGGGCAAGAAGCTCTATGCCAGGAATGATGGATACAATCCTTAATCTTGGTATGAATGATGAAGTAGTAGAAACACTTGCAAGACTTACAGATAACAAAAGGTTTGCTTATGACTGTTATCGTCGTTTTATTCAAATGTTTGCAGATGTAGTTATGGGCTTCCCAAAGAGTTCTTTTGAATATTTATTTGAAGATATTAAAAAAGAGAAAAATGTAGAACTTGATACTGATTTAACTGCTGATGACTTAGTTGAAGTTGTAGATAGATACAAAGAAGAATATAGAAAGCATGCAGGCGAAGAGTTTCCACAAGATGCTAAAGTGCAACTAATAGAAGCGGTTAAAGCTGTCTTTAGAAGTTGGAATAATGATAGAGCGATTACTTATAGACGTCTTAATGATATTCCAGGTGATTGGGGTACTGCTGTTAATGTTCAAGAGATGGTTTATGGTAATATGGGTAATACTAGTGGTACTGGTGTTGCATTTACTAGAAATCCTGCTACTGGAGAAGCTAAGTTATATGGAGAGTATTTAATTAATGCTCAAGGAGAGGATGTAGTTGCAGGTATTAGAACACCTCAATCTATTGATACTTTAAAAGAAGTGATGCCAGAGTGTTACGATGAGTTTGTTAAAATATGTAAAACTCTAGAAGACCATTATAAAGATATGCAAGATATGGAGTTTACTATTGAAAATGGTAAGTTATTTATGCTTCAAACTAGAAGTGGTAAAAGAACGGCAGAAGCTGCTCTTAGAATTGCTGTAGAACTTGTTAATGAAGGTAAAATTACTAAAGAAGAAGCGCTTTTAAGAGTAGAACCTAAACAACTAGAACAATTATTACATCCTGCTTTTGATAAAGATGCCTTATCTAAAGCGAAAGTTATTGGTAAAGGTTTAGCTGCTTCTCCTGGAGCAGCGACTGGACACTTATATTTTAGTGCCGATGACGTTATGAAAGCTCATGAAAATGGTGTAGAAGATATAATATTAGCAAGAGAAGAAACATCTCCAGAAGATATTGAAGGTATGAATATCGCTCGTGGTATTTTAACAGTTAGAGGTGGAATGACTTCCCATGCTGCTGTTGTCGCTCGTGGTATGGGTACTTGTTGTGTATCAGGTTGTTCTGATGTTGTAGTTGATGTTAATAAGAAAACTTTAACTACTAAAGATGGTAAAGTCTTTAAAGAAGGTGATTACCTTAGTTTAGATGGTTCAACTGGTAATGTTTATGGAGAAGAGATAAAGACAGTTCCTGCATCTATTAGTGGAAATTTTGAAACATTCATGAACTGGGCTGATGAAGTAGCAGATTTAGAAGTTAGAACTAATGCTGATAATCCAAGAGATGCTAAAGTTGCAAGAGATTTTGGTGCTAAAGGTATTGGACTTTGTCGTACAGAGCATATGTTCTTTGATAGTGAGAGAATCTTTAACTTTAGAAAGATGATAGTCGCTCCAACATTAGAAAAACGTGAAGAAGCACTAGATAAGATTTTACCTTATCAAAAAGATGACTTTAAAGAGTTATTTAAAGTAATGGACGGTTATGAAGTTACTATTAGATTCTTAGATCCACCACTACATGAGTTCTTGCCTCATACTGATGATGAGATTAAAGCTCTTGCTAAAGACCTTGATATGGACTTTGTTTCTTTAAAGAATAAGGTAGATTCACTAAAAGAATTTAATCCAATGATGGGTCATCGTGGATGTCGTCTTGCTGTTACTTATCCTGAAATTGCTGTTATGCAAACAAAAGCTGTTATAAATGCTGCTTTAGAAGTAGAAAAAGAGGGTATTAAAGTAACACCTGAAATTATGATACCTTTAGTAGGAGATGTTAATGAATTAAAATATGTTAAGAATATAGTAGTTGAAACAGCTGATGCTATTATTAAAGATAATAACAGTGATTTAAAATATAAAGTAGGTACTATGATAGAAATACCAAGAGCTGCCATTCTAGCAGATAAAATAGCAGAAGAAGCAGAGTTCTTCAGTTTTGGTACTAATGATTTAACCCAAATGACTTATGGATTCTCAAGAGATGATGCTTCTAAGTTCTTGAGTGATTACTATGATAAAAAAATATTTGTAAATGATCCTTTCGCAAGCCTAGATACTGTTGGTGTAGGTAAATTAGTAAAAATGGCTGCTGAACTTGGTAGAAGTACAAGAGGCGATATCAAACTAGGTATCTGTGGTGAACATGGAGGAGATCCTAAGAGTATAGCTTTTTGTCATAAAGTTGGTCTTAACTATGTTTCTTGTAGTCCATTTAGAGTACCTGTGGCAAGACTTGCTGCTGCAAGGGCTAAATTAGAGAATTAATATGTCATTATATGATAGAATGCTTAATATTGCTAATATAGATAAAGAATCTATTATTAGAAAAGCAATAGAAAATACTAAAAGTGACTTAGATGGATTAGAGTATGAGAGAATGTGTTTAGTATATAATTGGTACTTATATGAGAATCTAAAAGACATGTCATGTCTTGCTTATATAGTAGATACTGATGATTTAGAATTTCATTATAAACATAGATTTGTTTTAGTACCAGATGATGATGGTAATTATTATTTAGCAGATTTAACCTATAAACAATTTGGTACAGATGATGAAGTGCTAAATAAATTATATAATGATGGTTATGAAAAGATAGATAATGATAAATACCGTTACTATTTGAGTAAGGTAACTGGTAGTGATAAAGATATAACAATTGATGAAAGCCTGTTTAGGGAAGCAAAGGGACTTGGTAAATAATATCAAGTCTTTTGGTTATTATTTTAACTATAAAAACAGTTATATTTCTTAAACCTACGAATATAATATAAATGTATACTTATTGACATTTTTGTTAAAGTATAGTATATTATTATTGCATTTAAGGAATGTGATATGTACATGTTAGCCGCTCTTGGATGGTGCGGGTTATAAATTATTCCAATCGTGAAATGTTAACCGCTCTCGGATGGTGCGGGATACAAATTATTCCGATCGAAAATGTTTGAAAACTTTATTCTTTTGAATAGGGTTTTCTTTTTTCTATAATGACAAGAGAAGTTGCTAATAAAAAATCGGTTATATTATTACAAAATGCTTTTCCTACATTAGAAAAATATATAAATCATCCCCATATAACAAATGGTAAACCACTTAAAGTAATAGATACATTAAAAGATGAAATAACTAGCAATTTTATTACTTATTATCTTTAAAGAAACAAGGTATTAGTTTATTTTTCACTTATATTGATAGAATTAAAGAAATGATATTTGAAGAACTTGGCAAATAATAATCTCAAAAATCTTTATAAATATTTGGAAAATTGCATACAATAACAGTGTATACTATATATTGACATTTATGTCAATATATAGTATATTATTATTGCATTTAAGAAATGTAATATGTAAATGTTAGCCGCTTATGGATGGTGCGGGTTATAAATGATTCCAATCGCGAAATGTTAGTCGCTTCCGAGTGGTGCGAGTTATAAATGATCTCGGTCGAAAATGTTTGAAAACTTTATTCTTTTGAATAAAGTTTTCTTTTTTCTAAAAATAGAACTTTTGTACTTGCAAACAAAGTTATAATTTGATATATTTTAGTTACAAGTTATATTTGTTATTGGGGGTGTTTATAAAATGAGAGTTAAAACGGGATATATTTATCATATTAAAGATGAATTTTTTGATAAGATTAATGACAAAGGTTTAATGATAAATCATGAAAATGGACGAGCAAGACCTACTTACTTTACGATTAAAGATAAGGATATATTATGGTTTATTCCATTAAGTAGTAAAGTTTCTAAGTATCAACCTATAATAGATAAAAAGGTTAAGAAATATGGAGATTGTCGTTCTATAATGATAAGAGAAATTGCCGAAAAGAAATCTGTTATATTATTGCAAAATGCTTTTCCTACATTAGAAAAATATATAGATCATCCACATACAATAAATGGTGCTCCTGCTAGAGTTGCTGATAATTTAAAAGATGAGATTTTACAAAATTTTAATTCATTATTAGCTTTAAAGAAACAAGGAATTAATTTGTTTTTCACTGATATTGATAAAATAAAAGAAATGATGCATGAAGAACTTGGCAAATAATGTCAAGTCTTTTTCTTTTAATATTAAACTATTAATATTTGTGGTATACTTTTATTGACATGAAAAGGGGAAGTGTTATGAGTAAGACTACGAGTAAAAAAGCAAAAAAGAAAAAGTATACTACCAGACTTGAAAAAAATAAAAGAATTTATTATAAAAATAATTCAGTTAAAGATAGTCATAAAAAAAGTAATAATAAACTTATTTTAATTGTTTTAGTAATTAGTTTGTTTGTTAATGCCTTTTTTTTGTTAAGAGTTAATAATTTAGATTCATCAGTTGATAGTCTAAATACAACTATTGAAGAGAATAAAAAAGATTATGAAAAAGAGATAGAAAGTTTAAAGGATGAATATACTAATTACTTATTTTTAGGAGATTCAATTACTGATTTTTATGACTTAGATAAATATTATAAAGGACTACCTATTGTAAATAGTGGTATTTCTGGGAATACAACAGATGATATTTTAGATGATATGAAAGCTAGAGTGTATGATTATAATCCATCTAAAGTGTTTTTATTAATCGGTATTAATGATTTAGGAAATCAAAAAAGTGCTGACGAAATAGTCTCTAATATTAAAGAAATAATAACAAATATAAACAATAATAAACCCAATGCAGAAATTTATATAGAGAGTATTTTTCCAATAAACAAAAATATTGACGAAGATTTAATTAAAGTAAAGGATAATAATAGTGTTATAGAAGTTAATAAATTACTAGAGAAGTATTGTGATGAAAAAGGATATACTTATATAAATATTTATAATAAATTGCTTGATGATGATGGCAACTTTAATGAAGAGTTTACTGATGATGGCTTACATCCTAATAGTAGGGGATATGAAGTTATTACTGAGGAGATTAAGAAATATTTAGACTAGTTATATAATTCGTGTTATACTATAGTTGTTAAGGAGAAAAGTATGAAAAAAGATAAATTAGAATGGTTATTTGATAAAGTATGTGGTATTTTACATTTAAAGTTTAAGCCTAAAACAAGAAAATTATTAATTCAAATATTTAAATTTGCTATTGTTGGTGGTATTGCAACAATTATTGACTTTGTTTTTCTTTATGTATTTAGAGAATTTTGTCATTTTCCTGTGCTTGTTTCTAATACATTATCATTTTGTATTTCTGTTATATATAATTATATTGCAAGTGTTAAATGGGTATTTGATGTTAATAAAGAAAAAAATGCTAAAAAACAATTTGTGATATTTATTATATTTAGTGTTATAGGGTTAATACTAAATAATATAATTATGTGGATAACAGTAGATTTCTTAAGTATTTATTATTTACTTGCTAAAGTAATTGCAACAGTTATAGTTATGGTATTTAACTTTGTGACTAGAAAAATATTTTTAGAATAGAGGAATATTATGGATAAGATATCAGTTATTGTACCATGTTTCAACGAAGAAGAAGCAGTACCTTTATTTTATAAAGAAATTAATAAAGTAATTAAAAAGATGAGTAATGTTTCTTTTGAACTTATCTTTGTAGATGATGGTAGTAGGGATAGAACTCTTAATATTATTAAAGAATATAGAGAAATTGATAGTAATGTTAGATATATTTCTTTTTCAAGAAATTTTGGTAAAGAAGCGGCTATTTATGCAGGACTTCTTTATAGTACGGGGGACTATGTAACACTTCTTGATGTTGATTTACAAGATTCTCCTAAACTTATAGAGAAAATGTATAAAATTATTACTACTAAAGATGTTGATATAGTTGCTCTTAAGACAGATGCTCATAAAGAATATGGAATATTTAGAAGATTTTTTACACGTTGTTATTATATATTAATATCTAAATTATCTAAAGTAGAGATGGTACCTGGGGCAAGAGATTTTAGATTAATGAAAAGGCAAGTAGTTAATGCTATATTAGAATTAAAAGAATATAACCGCTATAGTAAAGGGATATTTAGTTTTGTTGGTTTTAAGACAGAATGGTTAACATATAAAGTTCCTAAAAGAGTAGCAGGAACTAGTAAATGGAGTTTCCCTAGATTATTTACTTATGCTATTGATGCTATTATAGGGTATTCTACTGTTCCTTTAACAATTGCGGTATTTGTGGGAGTATTATTTTGTTTAATATCTTTAATAGCAATTATTTTTATAATAGTTAGAACTTTAATATTTGGAGATCCAGTAGCAGGATGGCCATCTTTAGTATGTATTATGTTTTTCTTGAGTGGAATTCAACTATTTTGTACTGGAATTAGTGGAGCTTATATTTCTAAAACATATACAGAAGTTAAAGGTAGGCCTATTTATATAATTAGAGAAACTGAAAAAAAGTCAAAAAATGAACGAAAATGAACGAAAAACATTAATAAATAAGGAAAAAGGATGGCAAAAATGAACGAAAATGAACGAAAAGTTGATTTATTGAAATTATGATGATATATTTAATGTAAGGTGAATGTTATGAAATATGAAAATGAAAAAATAGAGTTTAAAAGAGAAATAAGTAATTCCTTAGTAAAAGAAGTTATTGCTTTTTGCAATTCCTCTGGAGGTACTATAATTATTGGATATAATGATGATGGTAGTGTATGTGGTTTAGAAAACGCTAAAGAAGATTTAGATAAAATTAGTAATAAACTTCATGATAGTATTGAACCAGATATTAGCTTTTTAGTTGCACCAAGAATAGAAAAAGAAGATGGGAAAGACATTATCATTATTGAGGTGTTACAAGGAACAAATAAACCTTACTATATTAAATCAAAAGGAATGACAAGTGAAGGTGTTTATGTAAGATTAGGTGCTACTAGTCAACCTGCTAATAGAGATTCTATTAGAGATATGATTGTAGAATCATCTGGAATTACTTTTGAAAAGAATATTAGTATCACTCAAAATTTAACTTTTATGTATACAGAACGTATTTTTAAAGAAAAAAATATTGCCTTTGGTATTAGAGAACAAAAGACCTTAGGAATAATTAATGATAAAGATAAATATACAAATTTAGGATTACTATTATCAGATCAGTGTCCTTATTTAATAAAAATGGCTGTATATAAAGATGGTGTAAAAAAAGAATTTATTGATAGAAAAATAACTAGTGTTGGAAGTGTTTTACAACAATTAGAAGAAGCTTTAATTTATTTAAAATTAAATAATAGAATTAGTGGAAAAATTGAGGGGATGGAAAGGATAGATACTTATGATTATCCAGAAGAAAGTATTAGAGAAGTTTTATTAAATTGTATTGGACATCGTAATTATGAAATACCAGGTAGTACCATAGTAAATATTTTTACAGATAGAATGGAATTTTTAAGTTTAGGGGGACTTGTTAAAGGATTAACTATTGATGATATTAAGTTGGGTATTTCATCGTCTAGAAATCCTAGACTAATAAGTATATTTCATAGATTAGGATTAGTAGAAGCATATGGCAGTGGTATACCTAGAATGCTTGAGTTATATAGAAATTCTCCTAAGTTACCAGAGATTAAAGTGGCTCCTAACAGTTTTTTAGTAGTTTTGCCTAAAATGTCTTTAAAAAAAGAATATGTTGAAATTATAGATTATTTAAAAGAAAAAGATTATGCTACTAGAGAAGAAATAGAAAAGATTTTGGGGATGAAAAAAGTTGCTACTTTATCTGTGTTAAATGAAATGTTAGATAGAAATATTATTTTAAAACAAGGTAATTCAAGAGATATTATATATAAGTTAAGGTAGGAAGTGATAGTATGTCTTCTTTTATAAAAAAAAATATAAGTATAATATGTATGTTATTTCTTTTAAGTGGCCCTATAATTGATTTTGTAACAGGAGTAATGTTACATATTTTTGATGTTAGTTTAACTTTAGGACTAATTTTAAGAATACTTTTCTTATTCTTTATTTTTTACGTTACAACTTTTATTTATAATAAAAAGAATAATTTATTATACTATGGAATATTTGGTATTTATCTGTTGCTCTTTATCTTAGGCTTGGCTCTTTTTAAAGATAATCCTAATTACTTTAGAGAGATTCAAAATACAGTTAGAATGTTTTATTTTCCTTTATTACTATTATCTTTATTTAGTATAAGAAAAGAGATTAAGATTAGTAATATTAGTTTAGTTATAACTCTTTGTTTATATTTAATACTTATATTTATACCTCTAGCATTAGGCATAGGTTTTGAAAGTTATGCAATTACTAAAGAAGGGACACTTGGTTTTTATAATTCTGCTAATGAGATTAGTGCAATTATCGCTATTTTAACACCTATTTTATTTATTATTTTTTATGAGAGTAAAAATGTAATTTTTAAACTATTTATTACTTTTATCTATTTTGTTGTAATATTAAGTGTAGGGACAAAGACCCCTTTACTTGCTTTAATAATAAGTCTTTGTGTTGTCTTTATTTATATACTATATAAAGCCTTTAAAGATAAAAAATATCATGTTGTTACAACTTTTACTGCTATTATAGTAGCATTATCTTTAGTAGTTATTGTAATCGCTCCTAGAACTAGTTTCTATAAGAATATAGAAGTACATCTTGATTATTTAAAGGTTGATAATATCTTTGATATCTTTAAAGAGGAGAGATTAGTAGATCATTTTATCTTTAGTCAAAGATTAACTTTCTTACACAATAAAGATAGGCTTTATGATAATGCTAATCCTTATCAAAAGTTATTTGGAATTGGCTATTATAAAGATAATGGTAAAGAGTTAAAAAGTATAGAGATGGATTATTTCGATGTTTATTATAATCAAGGTATAGTAGGGTTTATTATTTTCTTTGTACCATATTTATACATTTTAATATCAGTCTTACAAGAACGAAATAGTTTTTCATTTAGACAATTAATGTTATATTTAAGTCTTTTCTTAGTAATTGTATTATCATTATTTACAGGTCATATTATAACTGCACCTTCTGTTAGTCTTATAGTTTGTTTTCTTCTTTTATCACTTACTAAAAAAGATAAAAAGGAGTTGTTATTTACTGGTGTTAATTTAAATATTGGGGGAATTGAAAAGTCTTTAGTTAATTTAGTTAATAGAATAGATAAAGATAAATATAGAGTAACTATAATATTAGAAGAAAAAGAAGGAGAACTTTTAGAGAAGTTAGATAAATCTATAGAAGTAAAAGAGTTTAAGGTTTCTAATAATAAAAATAAAGTTATTAGAAAAGTTATTAATCTATTAAGAAGATGTGCTTATTCAATCTTTAATTATCATACCTATGACTTTAGTTGTTGTTATGCTACTTATAGTTATAGTGGTAATAAAATAGCAAGAATAGCATCTTTAAATAATTCTATTTATATTCATAGTGATTATAGTTATATTTATCCTGATTTAGAAGACTTTAGAAGGTTCTTTGATACAAGAGATATCTATTATTTTAAAACAATATTCTTTGTTTCTAATGAAGCTTGTCGTAAGTTTACTAAGATATATCCTGGATTAAAAGATAGATGTTTAGTCTTTAATAATTTTATTGATGTAGAGAAAATAGAATTTTTAAGTAAAGAGAAGATTTCTCTAACTAAACCAAGAGGTAAGACTTTATTTGTCTTTGTAGGAAGGCTTGATGATGTTTCTAAGAAGTTAGGTAGAGCTTTTAAATTAGTGGAAAGTATTGATGATGTTGTACTTTGGGTAGTAGGAGATGGTCCTAGTAAAGATGATTATGTTAAAGAAGTTAAGAGGCTTAAAATAAAAGATAGAGTTGTTTTTATAGGTTCTAAAATAAATCCTTATCCTTATATTAAAAAGTGCGATTATTTAATATTAACCTCTAATTATGAAGGATTCCCTGTTGTTTATTTAGAAGGACTTGCTTTAAAGAAAAAACTTATTACAACAATTAAAGTTAGTGATGATATGATAAAGATAGGTAAAAATTATGGAGAAGTTATTCCTTTTAATGAAAAGAAGATGATAGAAAAAGTTAAGGAAATATTAAAAAGTAAAGAAAAGAGAGAAGTATCTTTAGATATAGAAGAAATACAAGATAAACGGATGAAAAAGTTAGAGACTATCTTTGATGGGGGTGAGTTTTAATGAAAAAGCCTAAGTTTAGTATTATTGTTCCTGTTTATAATACAGAAAAATATCTTAAAAGATGTTTAGATAGTATAAAGAGTCAGAGTTTTAAAGATTATGAAGTTATTATTGTTAATGATGGTTCTACTGATAAGAGTAGTTCTATTATTAGTAAATATCCTTTTAAAGTTATAAATCAAGAAAATCAGGGACTAAGTGTGGCTCGTAATAATGGGGTTAAGGCATCTAGTGGAGATTATCTAATATTTTTAGATAGTGATGATTATATAGAAAAGGATTTATTAAAAGAAATAGATAAATCATTATTTAATAATCCTGATTTAGTAAGATATCAAATAAAAGAAGTATTTGATGATAAAGATGATGTTAACTATGAAGAAGTTCCTTTTTATAATAAAAATGGAGTAGAGGCTTTTAAATTAATTACTAAATATCACTTTGTAGAAAATGCTTGGGCTTATGCCATTAAAAGAGAGTATTATTTAAAAGAAAAGTTTTCTTTTAAAAAAAATACTTATCATGAAGATTTTGGACTTATACCTTTAGTTATTATTAAATCTAAAGTAGTTAATAGTATTAATTATGTAGGATATTGTTATTATCAAAGAAGTGGTAGTATAATGAATGATAATGATTATGATAAGACTAAAAAGAAAGTTAAAGACTTTTATAATCATTATTTATATTTAACTGAAGAGATAAATAAAACTAAATTAGATAAAACTTATTTTATGAGTTTTATTAGTAATAGTTTAATTTTAAAGATAACGGAGTTAAAGGGAAAAGATTATAAAGAGGCTTTAACTAAATTAAAGAAAGATAAAGTCTTTGATAATTTGCTAAGTGATAGTTTAGGAAGAAAAATAAAAAATACTTTAGTTAAAATTAGCCCTAGACTATATTATAGGAGATTCTAATGATAGAAGGGTATAAAGGTTTTAGTAAAGGACTTGTTAATGCTTATGGAATGAAATTTGAAGAGCATAAAGATTATAAAGTTGATACTAGGGAACAAGAGTTGAAATATGGTATTTATGGTTATGGTTTTCACTTTGCAGAAAGGTTAGAGGACTGTTTAAGATATTATAATGGTTTTGAGGAAGAAATTGAAATTGCTAAAGTAATGGCTTTAGGTGATGTATTAGAATCATACGATGATTATTATGGTTATTATGATTTGTATGTAACAGACCATATTTATATTGAACATGTCTTGACAAGAGAAGAGATAATTAATTATATAAAAAATGCTAATCCTCTTAGGGTAGAACGGTTTATTATGGGGTATAAGCTTATGAGTGATGAGATAGAAACTATTTTAAAAGAAAACCCTGATAATGAGAGAATTATGGATGCGATAGATTATTATCAGTATGGTAATAAATATGTTTATGAGAAGAAATGATTTGGAGGTAGTTATGGTTGATATAAGTATAATAGTACCAATTTATAATGCTAGTAAATATTTAAAGAAGTGTTTAGATTCTTTAGTTAATCAAACTAAAAAAGAGTTAGAATTTATTCTTATTAATGATGGTTCTACTGATGATAGTGAATCTATTATTAAGAGTTATAGTGATGATAGAATTAAATACTATAAAAGAAGTAATCATGGTATTGGTAAGACAAGGAACTTTGGTATTAATAATGCTAGCGGTAAATATATTATGTTTTTAGATAGTGATGATTATTTAGAAGAGAATGCTTGTGAAGTATTATATAAAAAGATAGAAAAAGAAAAGTTGGATGTTGTTGTATGTGATTTTTATAGAGTAGATAGTAATTCTAAAGAAGTAGAAAAAATTATTAGTTTTAAAAATACTAATTTAAAAGATAATCCTAATTTGTTATTAAATATTAATCTTGCTCCTTGGAATAAGATTTATAGAAGTGATTTACTTAAAGATAATAATATTAAGTTTATAGAAGATTTAAAGTATGAGGATGCTCCTTTTGTAGCATTATCTCTATTAAAATCTAAAAAAATAGGTAAAGTAGATAAAACTTTAATTAATTATACTATTCATGATAGTAGTGAGACTACAGTTAGGGATAAAAGAGTTTTTGATATTATAAAGATAGTTGATATTATTAGAAATTATTTTAAAGATGATGATTGGAGTAGAGAAGTTATTGATACTTTAACTATTAAAATATTAGTTAATTATAATATACAACAAAGATACATAAAGAATAAAAATATGAGAAATGAATTTATTAATAAGAGTTTTTCTTATATAGAAAAAAATATTCCTAATTATAAGAGTAATATTTACTTTAAAGAAAGAAGTATGTTAAAATCATTTATAGAAAAGAGTAAGACATTAAGTAAATTATACTGTGATTTATATAGGAGGTAAATTATGAAGAAAAGGATATTTGTATTTTTAGTGGCATTATTTATGGTTTTTCCATTTACAGTTAATGCAGATGAAATAAATAATGTAGAAAGTACATATAGTGCATTGAATGGCTTGGTGACTGAAAATGGTTATACATACTATTATGTTAATGGCGTTAAACAAACTGGTTTTCAAGTGATAGATGAAAATACTTATTTCTTTAGTAGAGAAGGTAATCATGAAATGAAAGTAGGAATTACTTGGATAGATGATGAATATTATAACTTTGGCTCTGATGGTATTATGCAAGTTAACAGTTGGTATGACGCAAACGGAGAAAGAAGTTATTTCGGTTCGGATGGTAAAAGAGTGAAAGCTTTTCAAACAATAGATGGTAATACTTATTTCTTCAGTAGAGAAGGTAATAATGGGATGAAAGTAGGGATTACTTGGATAGATGATGAATATTATAACTTTGGTACAGATGGTATAATGAAAGTTAATACATGGTATGAGAGTAATGGAGAGAGATCATATTTTGGTTTAGATGGTAAAAGAGTAAAAGGCTTTCAAACAATAGATGGTAATACTTATTTCTTCAGTAGAGAAGGTAATAATGGGATGAAAGTAGGGATTACTTGGATAGATGATGAATATTATAACTTTGGTACAGATGGTATAATGAAAGTTAATACATGGTATGAGAGTAATGGCAAGAAATCATATTTTGGTTTAGATGGTAAAAGAGTAAAAGGGTTTCAAATAATAGATGGTAATACTTATTTCTTCAGTAGAGAAGGTAATAATGAGATGAAAGTAGGAATTACTTGGATAGATGATGAGTATTATAATTTTGGTACAGATGGTATAATGCAAACTGGTTGGTATAGTGAAGGAAATAATAAATATTACTTTGATACAGATGGCAACCGTGCGAAAGGTTTTCGCACAATAGACGGTAATACCTATTTTTTTAGTAGAGATAATGATAATCCATTGAAAACAGGCTTTTTTTGGATAGACAATTATTACTATTATTTTGATAATAAAGGAATAATGCAAACTGGTTGGCATAAGATAAAAGGTAATGATAGGTATTTTCTTCCTGATGGTAAAATGGCTACATCTTTAACCCAAATTGGTCAAGATTTCTATGGCTTTGATGAATATGGAAATATGTTAACTAAGTGGCAAAAAATTGATAATAAAACATATTATTTTGATTCTAAAACTGGCATTGCTAAAATAGGCTTACAAAATATAGGTAAAGAAACTTATTATTTTGATAGTTTTGGTGTAATGTTGACTGGTTTTCAAGTAATAGATGGAAATACTTATTTCTTTAGTAGAGATGATGGAAGATTAAGGACAGGTTTTTTTTGGATAGATGATTATTACTATTATTTTGATACAGAAGGTATAATGCAAACTGGTTGGATTAATATGAAAGAAGGAACTCGTTATTTTGATGCTACAACTGGTAAAATGCAAATAGGTATTGTGCAAATAGATAATAATAAATATTATTTCAATAATGATGGCATACAAGAATACGGGTTTATAGTATATGAAAAAAATACTTATTTCTTTAGTCGTATTAATAATCATGAAATGAGAATAGGATTTATTTGGATAGATGATAAGTATTATTATTTTAATGAGTCTGGTATAATGCAAACAGGTTTTCAAGTTGTAGACGGAATAACTAGATTTTTTAGTAGAGATGATGGACATATGCGTACCAGTTGGGTTTTAATTGATGGATATATGTATTATTTTGACCTCAGTACTGGAGAGATGACAGTTGGAGAAAAAACAATAGATAATGTTAATTATGTTTTTAATGCTGATGGCAAATTACGTGATGGCTTTGTTACTGATACTGATGGTAATATCAGATATTATTATCCTGATGGTACCTATGCTAATGATTGGGTAACTATTACTGGTAAGAAGTATTTCTTTAATTCTCTCGGGATTATGATTGGAGAAAATGTAAAGAAAGTAATCGATGTTTCTGCTTACCAAGGTGTTATTGATTGGGATACTGTCATAAGTCAAGGTGGAGTAGACGGTGTAATTTTAAGAATAGCAGCTGGTTGTGAAGAAGAAGACGCTATGCTTGCTAGAAATATAAGAGAGTTACAACGATTAGGAATACCATATGGCATCTATATATACAGTTATGCAGAAAATTATAATGAGGGAGTATTGTATGCCAATTTTACATTAGAGATGATAAGAAAATATAATATGAACCCAACTTTAGGAATTTTTCTTGATTTAGAAAGTAATGGTATTACAAGTTATATGGGTACTTATGAGTATGAGCAAGTAACAAGAGGATTCATGAATACTATGACTAATGCAGGGTATGGTTCTATATCTAAAATATATACATATAAGGATTATGCTGATACGGTATTAAATTCAGATTATTTAAGAAGTCTAATTACTTGGATAGCCCAATATAATCATTATTGTTATTATGATGGTAATTATATTGGTTGGCAATATTCATCAAGTGAATCTATTCCAGGCATTGAAGGTAATGTTGATGCAAGTGTTTGGTTTTAATAAAAGCGATCGCTGGATATTAAATAATTTATCTAATATCCAGCTTTATTTTGAAATAATTAATAATATATGTTATTATTATTGTGAGGTGTAGTTAAATGACAAATATGAAAAATATAATTGCAAATTTTAAACATTATTGGTTTTTAATGACTCAATTAATATCTAGAGATTTTAAAGTTAAATATAAAAGATCTGTTTTAGGTGTAGTATGGAGTCTTTTATATCCTATATTACTATTGACAGTAATGGCTATTGTTTTTTCTCAGATGTTTAGATTCCAAGTAGAAGGGGTAAATTATATTGTTTACTTAATGACAGGTATCATTATGTGGAATTATTTTAGTGAAGCATCTAATACAGCGATGACATCTGTTGTTTCTAATTTTTCACTTATAAATAAGGTATATATACCTAAATATATTTTCCCTGTAGCGAAATGTATCTTTGTAGGTATTAACTTTGTTTTAACATTAATTCCCTGGTTAGCAATCATTGTTTTATCAAATTTTGGTCTTGGACAATATCCATGTAGTTTTAATGTTTATTATTTACTTTTACCTTATATATTTTTATGTTTCTTTATATTTACAGTTGGAGTAAGTTTATTCTTATCATGTGTTTCTGTATTTTTAAGAGATGTATTTTATATTTATGGAATTGTTTTAACTATGTGGAATTATTTAACCCCAGTTTTTTATAGCATTGAAATATTACCTGCTACTTTACAAACCTTATTTAAATTTAATCCTCTATATCAGTTTTTAACTGCTGCAAGAGAAATAGTTTTATATGGTAGGGCACCTTCTATTTTGGTCTTGGTATTATTAGGTGTTATTGCTTTAGTTACTTTAGCAATAGGGGCAATTGTATTTAAGAAAAATCAAGATAAATTTATCTACTATGTATAAGGAGGAAGTTTATGATTAAGTTAGAACATGTATCAATGAAATTTAATTTAGGTATTGAAAAAGAGTTCTCTATTAAACAAGCATTTGTTAATTTCTTTAGTTTTAATAAACCTAAGAAGAAAAAAGAGGAATTTTGGGCACTTAAGGATGTTTCATTCAGTGTAAAAAAAGGAGAAGTTGTAGGATTAATTGGTAGTAATGGTGCTGGTAAGTCTACATTATTAAAAGTAGTAAGTGGTGTTATGAAACCTACTAAAGGAAAAGTAACTGTTAATGGTGTTATTTCGCCAATGATTGAGCTTGGAGCAGGATTTGATTCAGAGTTGACTGCAAGAGAAAACATTTTCTTGAATGGTGCTATATTAGGTTATTCTAAAGAATTTTTGGAGTCCAAATTTGAAGAGATAGTTGAGTTTTCAGAGTTGAGAGACTTTTTAGATGTACCTGTTAAGAACTTTTCTTCAGGTATGACTGCGAAACTTGCTTTTTCTATCGCTACTATTGTTAATCCAGAAATATTAATAGTTGACGAGATTTTGTCAGTTGGTGATATTAAGTTTCAAGAGAAAAGTAAGAAAAAAATGCTTGAAATGATTAAAGGCGGTACTACTGTTTTATATGTATCACATTCACTTGAATCTATTAAGCAATTATGTGATAGAGTTATTTGGCTTGAACATGGTAAAATTGTAAAGATTGGTGATACTGATAAAATATGTAAAGAATATTATGATTCACAAATGAAAAAGTAGGAGGAATTATGCAAAAATATATACATTTGGTATGGTTTGGTGGTAAGCCATATACAAAATTAACTAAAAAATGTATTAAAAGTTGGAAGAAATATCTTCCTGATTTTGAAATTATCGAATGGAATGAAAACAATGTAGATTTAAATGAATGTCCATTTATTAAAGAAGCTTATGAGAATAAAAAGTGGGCTTTTGTAGCTGATTATGTTAGAACGAAAGCAATTTATGAGATGGGTGGAATTTATTTAGATACGGATATGATGATTACTAAGAATATAGATTTTTTACTTGATAAAGAAACATTTCTTGGTGTTGAAGATTCTATGATGGTTAATGCTGCTGTATGGGGAGCTTCTAAACCTAAGACATATTTTGCCAAAAGAATGCTTGATTATTATAGAAGTTTAGAACATTTTGAAACGGATGATCTTTATAAAATATCTATACCAAGAATAATTACAAAGATTTTAGATGAGTTTGATTTTGATCCTACTAAGAATGAAATTCAAGTCTTGCATAAAAATATATATGTTTATCCAAGAGAGTATTTTTACCCTTTATCATTTAATTTTAAAAATAATAAATTTACAGAAAACACTTGTATGATTCATTATTTTGATGCTACTTGGATTCCTAAATATGAACAAATAGAAATGAAAATGGTAAGAAAATTTGGAGCTAAAAATACGGCACGTATTTTAAAAGCATATCGTTTTATAAAAAGAAATGTTAAAAGAGGTGCTAAATTGTGCTTATTTCCTGTAGTTTTATATAGACGTCATAAAAGAAAGATTAGTCCTAAATATTTAGAAAATTTAAGTAATGCTTTAGATGATATTTCTAATATTAAAAGTGATTATTTAGTTATGCATAATCCTGAATGGTTAGGTGTAACTAGTGCAACAATAGAACTTTTTGATAGTAGGGTTAGATGTGGTGAGTTATTAAGAGATAAAGATGTAAAAAAAGTAGGTAATGCAATTTTAGAGAGCAAAGTTAAGCAAGTAGTATTTAGTGCTATGTGTCTAGGCTGGAAAGACCTTGCTATATATTTAAAAGATGAGAATCCTGAAATAAAAGTTAAAGTATTTTGGCATGGTTCAAACTCTCAAGTATCAGAACCATATGGGTGGAAAAGAAATATTGAGATTATTGAACTTCATAAAGAAGGTATTATTGATGTTTTTGCAACATGTAAAGAAAATATTATTCCTTTTTATGAACATGAAGCTTATAAAACAACTCTTATATTAAATAACGTTATTTTACCTAAAAAAATTAAGCCAAATCCTCCAAAGGATGTAGTTAGACTTGGTATATATGCTGCAAAATGTGATGATTGGCGTAAAAATATGTTTGCCCAACTTGCTAGCGCTACTTTAATACCTAATGCTGTTATTGATATGGTACCATTAAATGCTGAAGCTAAAAAGTTTGCAAATGATTTAGGTATAAAATTAGAAGGGTTAGATAAACCAATTCCAAGGGATGAGTTACTTCTTAGAATGAGTAAGAATACAATTAATTTATATGTTACATATTCTGAATGCGCACCAATGTTACCACTAGAAAGCTTTGAAGTAGGCGTTCCTTGTATTTCTGGTAATAACCATCATTATTTTAAAAATACCGAATTAAAAGATTATGTTATTTTAAATAATGAAGAGAATCCAGTTTTGATTGCTGAACAGGTAAAAAAATGTTTAGACAATAAAGATAAAGTAATGAAATGGTATAAAGAGTGGAAAAAAGAAAATGATAGAAAAAGTAAAGAAAGTGTTAAACACTTCTTGGAAATGTAGGAGGTAAGTATGACAATAGAAGAATTAAATAAATTAAAAAAAGATTCTTATCTCGTTTTATTACCTGGTGCTGATTATGACATAAAAGATAGTGTAGAGTTTAGTTTTGATAATGTTATATATTTAGATTTTGAACTAAGTGCGGAAGATGCTAATAAAATTGTCGATTTTGTTAATAATAAGGGTAGTAAGTTAATAATTTTTGATTGGTGTGAATCTTATCGCTTAATCTTACCTTATATTGGTAAAAAAAGAGATATTAAATTTGTTTACAAAAATAATTTGGCTCAGTTAACAAACAGTGGTGTAAGGGGCACTTACACAAGAATTATGGAGTTTTATGATCGTAATATAATAAAAGAAATCGCTTGTCTTGATAAAGCAACCTCTGAAGTATTAAAAAAAGCAGGATATAGAGCAAGTCATCTTTTGTTAGATGTTAAGACTAAATCAAGAAAAAACACTATAGAAAAATCTATTGGTTTAATAGGAGATGATTACAATCCTAATCATAATACTTATAATCAATTAAGCGCTTTAAAACTAATAGATTATGATTATTGTAAAATAGTTCCTAATATGCTTGCTACTAAACACTTTATTAATTTCTTTAAAATAAACGCAAAAGAAGTTAGTAGTACAGAAGAGGCTATGGTTGATAATGAAATTAATTTATATTGTAATTTTACTTTTAATAATATGGAGTTAATATTAAAAAGTTTAGATTTAGGTATACCTTGTTTATTGGGAAATACAGATATTTTTGATGATTATCCCAACTTAAAGAAGTATTTACTTTTAGATAGTGATGATGATATTGGTGAGATTGCTAATAAGATAAATTGCATTAGAGAAAATAGAGATACTATTTTAACAGAATATGATAAGTATAGGAAAGAGTATACAAAAAAAAGCACGAACTTAGTAAATAAATTTTTAAAATGATAGGATGATATTATGAAATATGGTTTATTATATTATAAAGATACCGACAATATTGGTGATGATATTCAAACTTATGCTCAAGAAAGATTTTTACCAAGAGTTGATTATTTAATAGATCGTGAGAATTTAGAGCTTTTTGTTCCCGATAAAAAAGAGAAAGTAAAATTAATTATGAATGCTTGGTATATTCATGATATTTTTAACTTTAATATATCTCCTTATATTGAACCTTTATATATATCAATGTTTTTAAAGAAGATTCCATATGAGGGTGGAATTACAATTGGCACTGATTATCTTAACACTAATATTTTGGAAAGTTTTAAGAAATATGGACCAGTTGGGACTCGCGATATGCATACAAAAAAGATATTAGATCAGTTGAAAGTGCCTAACTATTTTTCTGGTTGCATGACTCTAACTTTAAATAAATTTGAAGGCGTGAAAGAGGAAGATTATATCGTAGCGGTTGGCTTAAATGATAGAGAGATTAATTATATAAAAAAAAGAACTAATCGTAAGGTGATAAAGTTTGTTCAAGATGTAAAAAAAGGTAGTTTTTCTAATGAGTCTTGGGATGAAAGAAAGAAGAGAGTAGAAAATACCTTAAAATTATATCAAGGGGCTCATATGGTAATTACAACTAAATTACATTGTTCTTTGCCCTGCCTAGCTTTAGAAACTCCTGTTTTGCTTTTATATGATACTTCTTTTGCAGAAAATAAAGATAGAATTGGTACATTTTTACCATATCTAAATTATATTAATAGAGAAGACTTTTTAACTAGTAATATAGATTTTGATAATCCAAAGCAAAATAGTGAAAAGTATTTAAATCTTAGAAAACAACTAGAAGAAAAATGTATAGGTTTTTTGAAAAAAAAATGTAAAGATAACAATGTTTTACCTATTATTGATGATTATAAAGAATCAATATTTAGAAGTAGAAATATGAGGATTCTTCCTATTAACTTATTAAGAAAATTGCAACGTATTTATGAGAAAGAGTGTATTAAGAGTGCAAAAATGCATGACAATATAGAAGAACTTCAATATAAGTATAAACATTTAAAAGAAGATTATGATAGAATCATAGAAGAAAATAAATATTTAGATAATAGATTAAACAAAACTTTGGATTTTAGAATTAGAAAAGTTATAAAGAGATTATTTAAGTGGAAATAATAGAGAGGTTAGTTATGAAAAAAAATAAATTAGGTATTATGAATTTTATTGTTATTATTTTAT
The DNA here is from genome assembly GCA_946486465.1 of uncultured Mycoplasmatota bacterium. Classification (GTDB taxonomy): domain Bacteria; phylum Bacillota_I; class Bacilli_A; order RF39; family UBA660; genus Onthousia. Next base: position 31,745 of record CAMLTY010000002.1, on the reverse strand, counting down.
TGTTTTTATTGATGTTATCTAAACAAATTATGTTTAGTGTAGGAATAAATTATTTTGATTATGGATTAAGCTTTTTGTTAACTTTAGTTTTCTTTATTTTAAACATTAAAGTCTTAAAAAGAGAACGAAGATTTTATAATGTTATTAACTGTGTTTTAGTTATTAATGCTTTACTGGCTTTAATTTTTAATTCTTATAGTGGTAGTGGTTTTCTTTTACTTTATGCTTTTATTTTATTAATTACTTTTGCTTGTATGATTAAAACTAATTTTAGATTTGAGGTTTCTTTAGTTATTTCTATATCAATATTAATTTTTAGTTTTATTATTTTAGGTCTTTTAAATATTTTATCTATATCATTAATTTTTTTACTTATTGTATCTTTAGCTTTATTATATTATATTTATCGTAATAGTAACTCTTTCTTTGAAAAGATAGAAATTATTGATACAAAAACGATTATTATTTTTTCTGTTTTATTTTTAGTTGCAATTTTAGGTGGAGTAGGTAGATATGTTCATTCATATGATGAATATTCATATTGGGCTTATGCTGCTAAGGTTGCAATTGATCAAGATTCATTATATGCAGTTATTAGTAATTTGGGAGCTACTAGAGCTTATCCACCTGTTTCTACTATTTGGCACTATATAGTAAGTGTGTTTAGTGGATATAGTGAACCTAATTTATATATTGGTTTAACAATTTTAACTTTTACTTATCTTATGCCTATTTTTATGTATATTATAAATAAAAAAAGTTTTACAATAGTTGTCTTTTTATTGGCAGCAGTATTTTTTCCTTTAATATTTAATGGCTCTATTACTTATACTTTGTTATATGTTGATTTGTTGTTAGGAGTATTATGTGGATGTGCAATTATATTAGAACATTATTGTGGAAAACACAATTTGAAAAGATGGCCTGTTATTTTAATCTTATTAATTATAACTATGTTAAAAGCAAATGGTTTTGTTTTTTCATTGTCTTTGTTGTTATTATTCTATTTAAGAGAATTATCTACTAAAAAGTTATCAATAAAAAATATATGGAATACATTATTGCCTTATATTTTGCCTGGTGTTCTTATCTTAGTTTTCTTTATAGCATGGAGATTATTTGCAAGTTCATCTATTATAGAGTCTGTTGCGTATGATTATTCTTTAATGCCAGATACGTTAAAACCTGATTTATTACCTAAATTAGAACCACAATTTATACTTAATTTTTATAATAGTGTTTTATCATCTGTTGATGAAACTATAGTTTATGGATTTATAAACATTCCTTTATTTGCTTATTTAGTAGTTATGCTTTTCCTCATTTATAGAGTTGATTATAAAGAAAGTAAAGTAAAGAATATATTTTGGTTTCTTTTACCATATATTATTTCTTATGCAGTTTTCTTTTGTTTAACAGCTTTATCATTATTTGTAATGTTTTCTAAGTATGAAGCATCCACTCTTGCTTCTTTTGGAAGATATTTAGCACCTATTAATATAGCATTAATGATTTATGTATTATATAGATTAAGTAATAGTAAGGAAGTTACAACTATTCATATTTTATCTATTTCTCTTATTGTATTGGTAGGTTTTTCTAATATTACTTATTTTCTTACTGATATAAAAGCAAGAAGGGAAACTATGCATATAAGTGAAGCTAGACAAGCCGATTTTGCAATAATAAATGAGAAAACTAGTGAAGATTCCAAAATATTCGTTATTAATCAAAGTGATGAAAATTCTATAATGCCTTTATGGTATGCTAGGTATTATACTTATCCTAGAGTTGTTAATGCTAATCCTTATGCTATAACTTGGAAAATAAAAACTCCTTCTAATGAGTGGGATTTACAAGACTGGGGCTTAACTAAAAAGACATTTATTAATCATTTAATAGATTACGACTTTGATTATGTGTTCTTTTATAGCACAACTGATGAGTTGAATGATAAATTAGATGATATTATAGAAGGAACAAAAAAAATCAAAAATGGGGATTTGTTTAAAATTAAAAAGGAAAATGATAATATTAAGTTAGAAAGGGTAGTTTATGATTAAGAAGGATACTGATTGGATATATGGGTTTAAGCTTTTAGCTGCTTTGTTAGTTATTGTACATCATTTTGCACTTTTCTTTTATCCAGCTTTTATTACGGGAGACTTAGGAGATTTAAGAACTTCTAGTGGAATAGAAGTATGGTTTTCTAAGACTCCTTTTGATGTGCTTTCTTGGGGTGGAAATGTGTGCGTGTGTATATTCTTTATTATTAGTGGTTTTTTATTATCTTATAAGTTTTTTACAAGTAAAAAAGAGCCTAATTTAAAAGAAAGCTTTATTAAAAGATACTTTAAGTTGGCTATACCAATGTTACTTAGTAGTATAGTTTATTGTATTGTTCTATATTTAATATCTTTATTTAGAAGTAATGGAGCCTGTTTTGAGACTTTAGGTAAAACAGGATCATATTGCAATTTTGACTTAAACATAATAAAAGTTATTTATGAATCTTTATTTGGATTCTTTATAGATGGAAATGTTTCAGTTAACCCTGTTCTATGGACAATGAAATGGGAGTTGATAGGTTCCTTTCTTGTTTTAGCTTTATTATATTTCATAGGTAAAAATAAGAACAGAAAATTTATCTATATTATTTTAATAGTATTATTATTTAAGACTACAATGTTACCATTTATTTTAGGAATGGTTTTATGTGATATGTATGCTAATGATAAATTTGAAAAAGTTTTTAGCAAAATATATGTTAAGCTTTTTTGCTTTGCTTTAGGTTTCTATTTCTGTGGGTTTACTTTCGTTGCATGGGGAACTAATTATTATCATTTTCTTCCTTTAGAAGTAGGAGATGCTAATATTTTTTATCATACAATAGGATCTATGTTAATTATTCTTTCATTTATTTATTCTCCATTGATTAAAAAGATTTTGTCTTTTAGAATATTTACTAAATTTAAAAATTTATCTTTTGAAGTTTATATGTTTCATTGGTTAATAATTAATGTTATATCTATGCCATTAATAAATTTATTGATTAGATATTTAGATTATAAATTTGCTTTTCTAATTATGTTTGTTATATCCATGTTAATAATATTTGTTGTTTCTTATTATCTCGGTGAAAAAATATTAAAGCTTACGGGTAGTTGGACAAATAAAATTTATAATAAATTTTTTAGTCCTAATAGTAATTAATGTAAGGCTTATGTTATAATAATATTGAAGTTTAATTAAAGGAGTAGGAGAAATGAAAAAATTAAAAGTATTATTAATTATACCAGCATATAACGAAGAAGAGAATATTTTGAAAACTTATAACACTATTAAAAATTATAATAAAGAAAATAAAATAAATTATGATGTTATTGTTATTAATGATGGCTCTAAAGATAGGACTGGTGAAATATTAGATAAAGAGAATATACCTCATATCGATTTAATTCATAATTTAGGAATTGGTGGAGCGGTTCAGACGGGATATAAATATGCTTATTATAATAATTATGATATTGCTATACAATTCGATGGAGATGGACAGCATGATGTAAATTATGTTAAGAATATTATAGAGCCTATTATTAAACAAGAAGCAGACTTTGTTGTTGGTAGTAGATTTATTGGTAATGTGAGTAAGTTTAAAACTAGTGGTGCTAGAAGGGCTGGAATTAAGGTAATATCCTTTTTTATAAAACTTTGTAGTGGTGTTAAAATTTATGATACTACTAGTGGCTTTAGAGCTTGTAATAAAGAGATAATATCTTTATTTGCAAATAGTTATCCTTTAGAATATCCTGAACCGATTACAACTGTAGAACTTGCTAAAAAGAAATATCGTATTAAAGAAGTAGGAGTAAATATGAAAGAGCGTGAAGGAGGAAAGTCTTCCATTCATACTTGGAAAAATATTTATTATATGTTAAATGTTTGCTTATCAATTATTATTACTGGTATGAGGAGGTATAAATAATGTCAAATAGTTTAATAATTACGGTTATTATTTTTGCCATTATATTAGGAGTATCCGTTTTATATTTATTATTAAAAAATAGAATTCCTGTAAAATATGCTTTAGTTTGGTTATTTTCTACTATTGTTATCATCATTATAGCTTTAATTCCAAATTTGATGGAAAAACTAGCTAAATTATTAGGTTTTGAACTATTATCTAACATGGTACTATGTTTATTCATTGCTATTCTTATGTTTTTAACTTTAATATTAACAGTAATGATGGCGGGACAAAAGAAAAAAACAACCTTATTAATACAAGAGTTATCTCTTTTGAAAGCAGAGGTGAAAAAAAATGATTAAATATATCTTAACAGCAGTTTATGTTTTATTTACAACTGGTGGTTTAGTTTGCTTAAAATTAGGCGGTAGTTCATTAGGACTTTCTTTTAAGAGCGGTATTAATTTTAAAATAGGGTATATTACTCTTTTGGGTTTTATTCTTTATATTGGTAGCTTTTTAATGTGGCAGAAATTACTTACTACTTATGATTTGAGTTATATTGTACCTATTACAACGGGAATTGTTCAAGTAGTAGTCTTGTTAGTAAGTTATTTTATTTTTAAAGAAGCGATAACACTCACTAATTTAACAGGTATAATTTTTGTAATTGTTGGAATTATTTTAATATCAATAAAAAAATAACTATATGTAGAAGATAAATAATGTTATAATCTTATTAGATGATTTATATTATTGGAGGTTTAGAATGAAAGATGTAATTATTGTAGGTGCTGGCTTTGCGGGTAGTACTTTAGCAAATTTATTTGCAAATATTAATAAAAAAGTATTAGTAATTGATAAAAGAAACCATATAGGTGGTAATATGTATGAAGAGACTAGAGATAATGGCGTTAGAGTTCATAAATATGGTCCTCATATTTTTCATACAAATGATAAAGAGGTATTTGAATATTTACAAAAATTTACTAGTTTTTACTTTTATGAACATAGAGTTATAGGTTATATTGATGGAGAATATGTTCCTATTCCTTTTAACTTTAAATCTTTAGAACTTTTATTTCCAAGCGATAAAGTAAAATTAATAAAGGAAAAACTTTTAAAGACATATGGTGAACAAAAGAAAGTTTCAATATTAGATTTATTAAATGATAGTGATGATGTTATTAGAGAATTTGGTAAATATGTTTATGAAAAAGTATTTGTTCATTATACTGCTAAACAATGGAATGTTCCAATTAGTGAAGTTGATAGTTCAGTTATTAATAGAGTTCCTGTAATATTAGGATATGATGACAGATATTTTCAAGATACGTATCAAGCGATGCCCAAGAATGGTTATAATGAAATTTTTGAAAATATGTTAGACAATAAAAATATTGAAGTAAAATTAGATACTAATGCTAAAGACTTATTAAGAATAGATACAGATAATAAAAAAATATATTATGATAATAAAGAATTTAAAGGTATAGTAATATATAGTGGACCTTTAGATGAGTTGTTAGAGTATCAGTATGGTCCTTTGCCATATCGTTCCCTAGATTTAGTATTTGAAGATAGAGATGAAAACTATTATCAACCAAGTTCTGTTGTTAATTATACTGTAAGTGAGAAATTTACAAGAATTACAGAGTTTAAATATTTATCTAATCAAGTAGTTAAAGATAATACAACAATATTAAAAGAATATCCTTTAACTTATGATTATAAAAATAAAGAACATGTTCCATATTATGCTATATTTAATGATACAAATCTTGCTTTATATAAGAAATATTATGATAGTGTTAAAGATATAGATAATTTCTATTTATGCGGTAGACTTGCTGAATATAAATATTATAATATGGATGCTGTTGTTAGAAGAGCATTAGATTTATTTAAAGAAATAGAAGGAGTAAAGTAAGATGAGTAAGAAGAAGTTAAGTATAATAGTACCATGTTATAAAGTAGAGAAATATTTGCCTAGATGTCTAGATTCTTTAGTTAATCAAACTCTAAAAGATATTGAAATAATATGTATTAATGATGGTTCTCCCGATAATTGTTTAAAAATATTAAAAGATTATCAAAAGAAATATAAGGATAAAATAGTTATTATTGATAAGAAAAATGAGGGAGTTTGGAAAGGAAGAAAAGATGGTATAAAGAAAGCGACTGGAGAATTTATTGGCTTTGTTGATAGTGATGATTATGTTGACTTGAACTATGCTGAACTTTTATATAATAAAGCGAAAAAAGAGAATGCTGATATATCAGTTTGTGGTTTTGATAGAATAGATTTAGATACAGGTAAGCTTTATTCAAGAGAAATGTGTAAAAGTGAAGATAAAGTTATTGAAATTGAAAAAAATCCTGGGGGATTGTTAGAGTTAAATGGGGCTCCTTGGAATAAGATTTATAAAGCTGAGCTTTTAAAGAAACAAGCAGATTTAGAACACCCTCCTAGAATATTAGATGATATGATGTTTCTATTATTAATCTATATAAATGCTAAGAAAGTAGTTTTTGTTAATAGAAGTTTGGTATTTTATATGGTTAGACAAGGTTCTATTATTACAACTATTAAAAAAGAGCAAGTAGAGTCTACTTATAGAGCAATGGTAGAAGTAAGAAGAGTTTATGAAGAAAGTGAAAATAGAGTTAATATGTTAAAAATATTGGATGCTATGGCTTTCTTACATTTAGGTGTGTCTTTGATGTTTAGATTATCATATGACAAAAACTGTAATTTAAAGGCTGCTATAAAAGATAATAATAAATTTTTAGATGATTATTTTCCTACATGGAGAAGTAGTAAGTTTATTAAATTAGGTTATGTTATAAAGAATAAAAGTAATTTTAAGTTATGGATTGTAAAAATTATTTATAAATTACATTTATTTAGAGCATTCTTAGTGGTATATCGCTTTATGATAGATAAATTAAAAATAGATATAAAATGGTAATTGAGGAGAGTTTTTATGCTTGAAGTTAAACATATTACAAAATATTATGGAAATAATAGGGCAGTTAATGATCTGTCCTTTACTGTTAAAGATGGAGAAATATTTGGATTACTTGGTGAAAATGGAGCTGGTAAGACTACTACTTTTAGAATTATAATGGGATTAATTGAAGCGAGTAGTGGAGAAGTTTTACTTGATGGAGAGAAAATTGATTATAACTTAACTGATGAAATAGGCTTTGTTACAGAAGAGAGAAGTTTACTTACTAAACTTACAGTCTTAGAACAACTTACTTTTTATGGAGTATTAAAAGGTCTTGATGAGAGAACTATAGAAAAAGATATAGATAAATGGTTAGAAAGATTTGAAATTTCTAGTTATAAGAATAGAAAAATTAAAGAACTTTCTAAAGGTAATCAACAAAAAATACAGTTTATTTCTGCTATTATCAATCATCCTAAACTATTAATATTAGATGAACCTTTTACAGGGCTTGATCCTATTAATGTTAAATTAATGAAAGATGCTATATATGATTTACAAAAAGAAGGTACATCTATTATCTTTTCATCACATCAGATGGAATATATAGAGGACTTTTGTGAAAAGTTAGTTATCCTTGTAAAAGGAAAGCCTGTTGTTAGTGGAATGTTAAAAGATATTAAAGAAGAATTTGGTATTAAAAATATTATGTTAAGAGGAGATGATTTACCTCTTGATAAAATAAAGAAAGTAAAAGGGGTATTAGATGTTTCTAAAGTAAGAGGAGAAATAGAAGTAAAAATAGAAGATAAAACAGTCGCTCCTAAGATATTCTCTTTAGTTAAGAACTGTAATATTACTAAGTATGATGTAGTTGAACCTACACTTAATGAAATATTTATTGCGAAAGTAGGGGGTATCCATGAATAAGAAGTTCCTGTATCTAACTAAAGTTAGTTTAAGAAAAAAATTTAAAACTAAATGGTTTGTTATTACTAATATAATACTTGCAGTAGCGATTATTCTTCTTTTAAATATAAATTCTATTGTATCTTTCTTTGGAGGAGATTTTGACAGTAAGACTAATATAATTGTTATAGATAATAATACTAATAGTTATGATTTATTTAAACAAAATATAAAGAGCTATTCTAATAGTTTAAATAGTGATAAAGATGAAGTGAAAGTAACAGTTAAAAAGAGTAAAAAAGATGTTAAAGAGTTAAAAGATAATCTAAAAGATGATGAGATATTAGTGGAGTTAAATAGTGATAATAAAGAATACTTAAAAGCGAAAGTTACATCTAATGAGAAAATAGATACACTAACTTATCAGGTTTTATCTCAGAGCCTAAACTCTACTAAAACTACTATTGGTATGGCTGTTAATAATATAGATGCTAATACGTTAAATAGTATTTCTAGTCCTGTAACAATAGATAGAGTAGTTCTTAATGAAGATAATAATGTTGATGAAAATATGGGGCTTATTATGAGTAGTGTATTTCCAACTATTATATTACCATTCTTTATGTTAACTATGGTTTTAATCCAAATGGTAGGAGGAGAAATATGTGAAGAGAAAACTACTCGGAGTATGGAAATAATTATATCTAATGTTTCTCCTAAACAACACTTAATGTCTAAGATACTTGCTAGTAATATCTTTGTTATCGTTCAAGGGCTACTTTTAGTAGTTTATGCTGTGCTTGGTCTATTAATAAGTACTAATATGTTAAGTAGTGGAATGTCACTACCTAGTGAAGTTACATCTATCTTAGATAGTTTAGTAGCATCTGGTTTTATTGAAAAGTTAATTTATGTAATACCACTAACTTTAATCTTAATAGTTTTATCATTCCTTGCTTATTCAATAGTAGCAGGAATTCTAGCCTCTATGACTGTTAATATGGAAGACTTTTCACAGTTACAAACACCATTAGTATTCCTTTCTTTAGGAGGTTATTACTTAGCGATGATGGCAGGTATGTTTAATGGCTCTTTATTAATTAGAATACTTTCATATGTACCATTCCTATCATCTTTTGTTAGTCCTAGTCTTTTTATGATGGGAGAGATAGGTTTAATTGATATAGTTATTTCTATCATAGTACTTGTTATCTTTATCTATTTAATGTTACATTTTGGTATTAAAGTATATAAAGTAGGAATACTTAATTATTCTAATGAAAAAGCATGGAGTAAATTCTTTAAGGCCTTTAAAAGTAAAGATGTGTAGGTATTATGTACTCGAAGTTACTTCAAAGATTAGAAGTAACTTTTTTATAGTTTTTAAGCAAAAAAAGTTATTTCGTTCTTGCGAAATAACTTGACAAAACCATAATATAATTTTAAAATAAATATAGGTGATGAAAAAATGTTAAAACGGGAAGTTTATTTATCAAGAATAAGAGGCTTTTATGATTCTGATTTAGTAAAAATACTCGTTGGAATTAGAAGATGTGGCAAATCTGTAATACTTAATCAAATAGTTGATGAAATAAAAGAAAAAGGTATTGAAGATGACCATATTATATATGTTAACTTTGAACTTGTAGAATATGAAGAATTACAGGACTATAGAAAGTTAAATAAATATATTAAAGATAATATTAAAGATGATAAAATTTATTATATATTTTTAGACGAAATACAAAGAGTTGAAAAGTTTGAAACGGTTGTAAACTCACTACGTGCATCTCTTTCTAATATAAGTATATTTATAACTGGTTCTAATAGTAAGCTTTTATCTAATGAACTTTCTACAGTTTTATCTGGTAGATATGTTCTGTTTAATATTTATCCTTTAAGTTACAAAGAATTTACTGAACTATCATTAAAAAATCCTAGAAGTGAAGAAACATTTTGGAATTTTGTAAAATGGGGAGGACTTCCCAATAGAGTTCAGTTTACTGATGAAGTCAATATAAAAGATTATCTTCATAGTGTGTTTGATTCAATTATTTTAAGAGATGTAGTAGAACGGTTGGGGCTTAAAGATATAGTTTTGTTTAACCTATTATTACAATATGTTGTTGATACAACAGGAAGAGAATTCTCAGCAGATAATGTTATAAAATATTTAAAAAATGAAGGAAGGAGTATTTCTACTGAGACTTTATATATTTATTTAGATGCTTTATGTAAAGCTTTAATAATTAATAAAATTTATAGATATGATATTCATGGTAAGGCAATATTAAAAACCCTAAATAAATATTATATGACTGATTTAGGAATAGCTCAGATAAAAAATAATAACTTTGAAATAAATAAGAGTTTTGCTATTGAGAATGTTGTATATAATGAATTATTAGAAAGAGGATATGATGTATATATAGGAAAAACTAAAAAAGGAGAGATAGATTTTATTGCCAATAAAACTGATGAAAAAATGTATATTCAAGTAGCTTACTTATTAGATAGTGATAAAGTAATTGAAAGAGAATTCTGTGCTTTTGAAGAATTAAATGATGATGTACCTAAGTATGTTCTTTCTTTAGATAAAGAAGATTTGTCAAGGAATGGAATTATACATAAGAATATAATAGAGTGGCTATTAGAAAAATAAATCCCAAAAGATGAATTTACATTCGTCTTTTTTCTTTATAATTATTAAAAACTGTGATAGACTAATTATAGAAGGATTGATGAAGATGAAGAGTATTGTTATTATAGGTTGTGGTAATGTAGGACTTGCGTACTTAAAAAAACTATGTATGACTGATATAAATGTTGATATAAGTTTAATTGATGAAGATGAAGAGAGGCTTGAAGGTGAAATACTTGATTTAGAACAATCTTTAGTCTATAGAAATAGCAATATCAGTTTAAAAATTGGTGATTATAGTGACTGTGATAATGCTGATATAGTTGTTATAACCGCAGGTGTTCCCCAGTCTACTAAAGATAGAATGAGTGATTTAGAGAAAGCTAATGGGATAGTAGTAAATATTACTAATAAATTAAGAGAAACTTCTTTTAATGTTATTGTATTAGTTGCCTGTAATCCATTAGATGTTATTACTGAACTTATCGCTCATTATACAGATTATTCCTATAATAAAGTAATAGGTACTGGGACAATGCTTGATACAGCAAGATTAAAGTCATTAATTAGTAAAAAGATTAAGGTAAAACCTAGTGATATAAATGCTTATGTTTTAGGAGAACATGGTAATAGTCAGTTTGTCGCTTGGAGTAATGCTAATATAGGTTTAGAAAACTTAAATAGATTTTTATCCCTTGATGAAAAAGAAGAACTTGAGTATGAAACACGGCATATGGGTGGAACAATTACTAAACATAAAGGTTATACTAATGATGGAGTAGCATCTTGTCTTTTAGAACTTACATTATGTATTCTTAAAGATTTAAAAAAAGTATATCCTGTATCTAATTACAATACAACTTATGATGTATATCTTTCTACACCTTGTATTATAGGTAAAAATGGAATAGAGAAAGTTATTAATATAAAATTAACTGATGAAGAAGAAGAAAAATTAGAGGAATCAAGTGAAGTAATTAGTGAAGCACTTGATAAAATATTACCAAAAGAATTGTATTAGGAGGTATTGATTATGGGTAATTATTTATTTTTAGTAGTTATATTTTTATTTATGGCTATAGAAGCAGTTTGTGCATATAAGTTTTTTAGATTAAAAAAGATTAAGTTAGGTATATTTTCAACCATTTATTTTCTTATTACATTAATACTTACTTTAAGTTATTTTGGAAGCCGTAATGTAGTGGTAGAAAATGAATCAGAAAGCCTTATTAATGGTCTTACCAATTTTAATCTATTTGCAATACTAGTTCTTATCCTTAATATAGGTATGATAGTAATTAGCATTATTAGTTATATTAAAGTAATGGGATGGAGTAGGGAATTAAAAAATAACAAAAAGTAATTATTCCAAGATTAGAAAGTAGTGATATTATGAAATATGGTGGTAAAGCTAATTCCTTATTATATTTAGCTAGTAATAATATTTTAGTACCTAAATTTTTTATTATAAGTAAAGATGACTATATAATGTTTTTGAAAGCTAATAAAATTTATACAACTATAAGAGATCTAAGTTTAGAAAAGAAATATCAAAGCATTAAAGAACTAATTATGAAGCAGGATATAAATAAAGAATTAGAAGTCAAAATAGATAGAGAATTACCATTACTAAATGGTACTAAATTTGCAGTTAGATCTTCTTCTCTTGAGGAAGATGGAACAACTAAGTCTTATGCAGGACAATTTGAATCTTTTTTAAATGTAGATAAAGAAGATATATTTAATAATATAAAAAAATGTTGGTGTTCTCTTTATAATAATAATGTTATTGATTATAGTAGTGATTTTGATTTATATGGTATGAATGTAATAATACAAACTATGATATTACCAGATTATTCAGGAGTTATATTTACAATAGATCCTACTAGTGATACTAATAATTATAGTGTTGTTGAAATAGTAGAGGGATTATGTGAAAAGTTAGTTTCAGGAAAAGTTACACCTACTAAGTATTTAATTAGAAAAGAAACAAAAAAAATAGACTTTGCTGAAGGGCCTATTAAGTTAAGAAATAATATAGTTAATAATATAATGGATGAAGCTTTAAAAATAGAGAAGTTATATAGTAAACCAATGGATATAGAGTATGCAATAAAGGATAATAAATGTTATATTCTTCAAGCTCGTCCTATAACATCAGTTACTCCTTTACCTAAACCATTTACTTTATCTATTACGAGACAAAAATCTATTATAGATATAGAAATATATTATAAAGGAGAATATGAAGGAATTAAAAGACTAACTAGAAATTTATACTATTTTAAGCCTTTATTTGTTTATAATAAAAAAGATAATGTCGTAGATGTATATTATAATAATGTTGATTTAGAAGAACATCCAGGTCCTATGTATTATTACTTAGATAAAGACTATGCTAAAACAGAAGCTATGTATAATTTAGTATTAGAAGATATTAATTATTTAAATAATGTTATTGATAATAATTTAGATATTGATTATAAAAAGTATATCGCAAAATTAATTGATATATATCCATTTACTAGTTTAGGACAAATAGCAGGTAAATTTAAAAATGTAAGTCCAAGAATAAAAGAAATACTTATTGAATTTAGAGAAAAGTATGATTATATTATTTATAAAGCTGTTGATTATATACTATTAAAAAATAAAGAGTATCATGATATAGATTTTATAACTTTAGATGAACTTATGTCTAATAAAATCCCAGATAAAGATACTATAGAAAAAAGAAAAAAGGGCTATATTTATTATAATGGTAATTTATATACTTCTGATAATTATGATGCTTTCTTTAAAGAACATAACATCTATTTAGAAGAAGTAAATATTAATGATTTAAAAGGGCAGATAACATCTCCAATAAATGATAATATTAAAGGAAAAGTATCTAAAGTATTTAATGATACTGATTTAAGAAAATTTAAAGAAGGAGATATACTAGTAACTCCTATGACAACTCCTAAATATATGGACATTATAAAAAAGGCAAGGGCAATAATTACTGATGAAGGTGGTGTTTTGTCTCATGCTGCTATAATTTCAAGAGAGTTAAAAGTTCCTTGTGTAGTAGGATGTAAAAAGGCAACTAAAGTTTTAAAAAATGGAGATTTAATTGAAATAAACAAAAGAGGAGAAATCAAGTTATTATAAAATTTCATCCTCTTTTTCTTTATTTTCAATTTCAATAACTTTATTTTCTGTTTCTTCATACTTTTTTTCAATGTTATTGTTTTCATTATAATTAATACCTCTAATTTTACAATAAACATCCAAGTCATCATCAACATCAATTATCTTATATATCTCATCAAAAGTTGTAGAACCATCTAATACTTTTAAAAGCCCGTCTTGAAGCATTGTAATAACATCTGATGTATAAACCATTTTATTTAAATCATCCTTTTCTAAGTTTTCTTCATTTAAGGCATTTCTTATCTCATCATTAATCATTAATACTTCTTGAATTGCAATACGTCCATGATAACCTTTATTACATTTATCACATCCTTTAGGATTAGCATTGTATAATTCATCAACATCTTTACCTAAAGCTAGCTTAAATACTTTCTTCTGATATGGAGTAGTTTTTTCTTTTATCCGACAATGAGGACATACCATCTTAGCAAGTTTTTGAGAAATAATACCTGATAAGGCACTTGATAACAAATATCTTTCTACATTCATATCAAGTAATCTTTCAATAGTACTTAAAGAGTTATTAGTATGGATTGTAGATAATACTAAGTGACCTGTAATAGAAGCACGTACAGCGATTTTAGCTGTTTCACTATCACGAATTTCACCAATAAGGATAACATTAGGGTCTTGTCTTAAAATAGATCTTAAAACAGTTGCAAAGTCAAGTCCTATTTCACTATTAACCTGTACTTGGTTTAATCCCTCTAGATTCATTTCTATTGGATCTTCTACTGTAATTATATTTGTTTCTTTCTTATTTAAAACTTGTAAAATAGAGTAAACTGTAGTACTTTTACCAGAACCAGTCGCTCCTGTTATTAAAATAATCCCATTAGGTTCAGCGATCATTTTCTTAAGTTTTTTAAAGTTATCTTCATTAAATCCTAAAGCGTCAATTCCTTGTAAGCTTCTAGTATAATCTAGAATACGAATAACACATTTCTCGCCTTCGTTAGTAGGTAGGGTAGATACACGAGTTTCAAGGTTAAGTCCTTTTATATTACCTTTTATTGAACCATCTTGTGGTAATCTACTTTCAGTTATATTCATATTAGCGATAAGTTTTATTCTTGTTATCAGATTTCTTTCATATATCTTAGGAATTTGTGTATAATCTTGTAAATCTCCATCAACTCTAATTCTAACCATTAAAGAGTCTTCTCTAGGATCAAAATGAATATCACTAGCTCCTTTTTTTGAAGCGTTAGCAATTATATCATCTACAACATTAACTATTGGTGTTTTTGTCATATCATAAGTTACCAAAAGTATCAACCCCTTTACTTTCCTAATTTATTCTACTATAATATATTATATAGTAATAATAACTTAATTACAAGAGGGAGCTTTAAAATGAAAAGGGAAAAAATAATAAATAATACAGGTTTTATTTTAGTAGAAACATTAATTGTTGGTGTTTTTATTATGGGTATATTTTCTTTGCTTTATACTAATTTTTTTCCTTTGATAGGTGAGTATGAACGATATAAAAACTATGATACAGTGGAATCTACTTATATTGCCCATTGGGCTCGGATGATAGCATTGAAAGGCTTGCCAGATTCAAGTTATACAAATGTTAAAAATACCGGATATCTTGATATATCAGATTGCTCGTTATACACTGTTTCTTCTGCTCAACAAAACTGTTCTGCGTTTATGACTGTAAATAATGTTTCTAAAATTTATTTAACAACATATTCAACATCTAATTTTAAAAATTTTGTTAAGGATAATAATAGTTTTAGTAGAAGTTTTAGAGAATATATCTCATATCTACCTACATATAATAAAAATGCAGTTAAGACACCTGAGACAAGATATTACAGAATAATAGTAGAGTATGTTTCTAACAATAGTTATAAATACGGCAATATAGAAGTTTTTAAGGGATAGGTGATTTTATGTTGAATAAAAAAGGTATAACTTCAGTTGAATTGTTAGTATGTTTTATTATCATTTCAACTATAGTTGTTAGTATGTATAATCTAATACTAAATTATCGAAATAGAGAACAAATAGAGGAAATTAATAATGAAGTAGTATCTTTTTCTAATAATTTACAAGAAGTAATTCAATCTGATTTTATTATGGGACATTTAGTTGATAGTAATGTAAGCGATGATGGGTACAGTGCTACTTTTACTTTTGATAATCCTAATAGTTATACAACAACAATAGAAATTGATCCCGATAGTGGAGTTATTAGTTATGGTAAAAGTGGAGAAGTAATAGACTATGAGATACCTAATATCGCTGATTTAATGCTATCCCCTGATTCTTCTATTACTTATATACCCGATTCTAATAGTTATATAAAAATAAATATAATTTTAACTCATCCGAATTTTGAAGATGAGACCTATTCCTTTATGATAAACTGTCCAGTTAATTATGTATATTAGAATAAAATATAAAGGAGAGAAGCGATGGAAGTTTGAATTATTCTCCCTAAAAAGAAGTATTTATAGTCTATATCTACTTCTTTTATGTTGTTTAATACTTGTAGATGGACTGAAAAGCTACCAAAGGTGATAAAGGTTAGGACAAGTAAACCTTTTATGTAATTAGTTATATCAATAGTATTTACTAGACTAATACCACTAGTCATATCAAGAATACCTGTAAGTATGGTATTAAAAAAAGGATTTAGGGAAAGAGTACTTGTAAGTAATTTACTAAAGAACATAAAGAAAGTAATACTTCCTAGCATAAATAAAAGGACTTTAATCGCATCATTTATCGCTTTAGGAAGTGCTTCTAAAAAAGACTTGTTTTGATGATTATTAGTTATTTTTGAAGAAATAATTTCTTTAGGTCTTAGGATAATACCAAGAATTAGGTTAGATAGTATCTGAATGATTAATATTTTATAGGCAAGAGATAGACTATTTAAGATAAGCCCACAGGTTCCTAGAACAAAAAGGGGATTAGCAAAGTGGGTAAAGGTTAAGAGGTAATTCGCAGTATCTTTAGAAATGCTTTTAGTCTTTAGACTTTCTACAATATATTTAGAGCCACTAGGAAAACCTGATATAAGACTAACTAAAATAATAAAAGAACTATTACCTTCAACATGAAATATCTTTCTTATTAGGGGATTTAATTTTATACTTATTTTAGTAGCAAGTCCTAGTTCTAAAAGAAGTGATGCAAGGACAAAGAAGGGGAATATAGAAGGGAAGAGTTTTGTTTTAAAGATATTAATACTACTAATACCACTTTCTATAATTAGGGAAGGGTTAATAAAAATACCTAAGTAGAGAAATAATATAATAAGTACTGCTAATAATTCTTGATATTTTCTTTTCATAATATTACCTTCTTTGATATAATTTAATAGTAAAGGAATGATGATATGCTTAATAAAGTTTATTTAAGATTAAAAAAAATTATGAAAGATTACTATAAAACTATTATATTTCTAGTGATATGTTACTTTGTTTTTACTTTTCCTTTGCCTTATTATATATATGCTGGGGGAGGTACTATTAATATTGATGATAGAGTAGTAATAGATGGGGATAAAGATAAGAGTAAAGGTTCTCTTAACTTTGCTTATGTAAAAGAATTAGAAGGTAATGTGGCATCATTCATATTAGGTAATATTATTCCTGGCTATGATATAGAGAAGCAAGAAGATGTAGAGTTAAATGAAGATGAGACGAGTGAAGATATTATGTTTAGAAATAAAATATACTTAGAAAATGCTAATCAAACTGCTATCATGCTAGCATATCAGAAAGCAGGAAAAGAGGTTAGGATAAAGAATAAACACTTTTATATTATTTATGTAGAAGATAAAGAAGAAGATGGCTTAAGAGTTGGGGATGAGCTTTTAAAAGTTAATGGCAAGGATATTGAAAATGTGGAAGATTATACTAATGAGGTACAAAATCATGAAGTAGGGGATAAGATTAAGGTAACTGTTATTAGAGATGATAAAGAACAAGATGTGATTGCAACAGTTAAAGAAGGTGACGATTATAAAGTAACAGGCGTTTCTGTTAGTACAATTTATGAATATAAGACTAATCCTAAAGTAGAACTTAACTTTAAAGAAAGTGAAGGTGGTCCTAGTGGAGGCTTGATGTTAACTCTTGCAATATATGATAAATTAACTAAAGGTGACTTAACTAATGGTTTAAAGATAGTTGGAACTGGTACTATTAGTAGTGATGGTACTGTTGGGGAGATTGGTGGTGTTAAATATAAGTTAAATGGAGCGCTAAAAGCTAAAGCTGACTTATTTTTGGTGCCTAAAGGTGATAATTATAAAGAAGCTTTAAAAGAGAAAGAAGAGCATGATTATGATATTGAAATTAAGGCGATAGGAACTTTTGATGAAGCGGTGGAGTATTTAGAAAGTTAAAAAAATAAAAGGCCACCGAATGAAAATGCAAAATCTCACCGAATGAAATCGCAAAATCTCACCGAATGCAATTGATTTAATTAACTAATTAATGTATAATTATACTTATATAAGGAGAAACTTAACTATGAATAAGAAAATTGAGACAGCAATTAAATATTATAAGTTATGTACTAAATTAAAGGATACTATTAGAACTGTTCCTATTGTTTGGAATGCTAAAAGAGAAAGAATTGAAAGTGTAGCTGAACATATATATGGAACTCAAATGTTAGCATTATCTATTTATTATCAATTAGGCTATAAATTAGATATTATGAAAGTTATTTTTATGTTGGCAATTCATGAGTTAGAAGAAATTGAAATTGGTGATTTAGCATTTTATGAAATCACTAAAGAAGAAAAATTAATTAAAGGTAAAAAAGCAACGGATTATATATTAAAAGATTTTCTTGGAAAAGATGAAGTATCAGCTTTATAGATGAATACAATGAAAGAAAAACAGATGAGGCAATATTTGCTTATCACTGTGATAAATTAGAATGTGATATTCAAATGAAGTTATATGATCAAGAAGGTTGTTTTGATTTGAATAATCAACCAAATAATCCAATTCTTAATAATCCTAGTGTCAAAAAAGTATTAGATAGTGAAAAAAGTATATCTAATGCTTGGATTGAATTTGATAGAAGTAAGTATGAGGATGATAAAAACTTTATTGAAATAATTGATTATTTGAAAGAAAATGAAATTTAATTTGGAGGATGCAATGGAAATAAAAAATTATAAAAAAAGGATAGTTGATGAAAAAATAGAAAGGTATTTAAAATTATTTGGGGCTATATGTATTGAAGGTCCAAAATATTGTGGTAAGACTTGGTCTGGTAGATATCATGCTGAAAGCGAAACTTTGCTTTATACTAAAACTGGTGAAAAATCTAATGAAGTAGAACTTGCAAAAACATCTCCTGAAATAATCTTAGAAGGAGAAAAACCAAAACTTATTGATGAATGGCAAGAAGCAACAAACTTATGGGATGAAATAAGATATGATGTTGATAGAACAGGTTTAAAGGGGCAATATATATTAACTGGTTCATCTACTCCCAGGAGAGATGGTATATCTCATAGTGGAGCGGGAAGGTTTGGTAAAATTCATTTAAGAACAATGTCTTTATATGAAACAGGTGATTCAACAGGCGATATATCATTAAAAGATATATGTGATGGTAAAAAAATATCTAAAAATACTGGAAAAGTTAGTTTAAGGAAACTTGCTAATTTAATTATAAGAGGTGGGTGGCCTGGTAATATAAATTATTCTAGTGATGATGCAAGAAAATCAGTAAATGAGTATATTAATTTAATAATAGATGATGATTTATCTAGATTAGAGGGCATTAATAGAGATAAACATAAAGTGAAATTATTATTAAAATCTCTTGCTAGAAATGAAAGTACAACTGTTACTAATACTACCTTAAAGAAAGATATAAAAGAAGTTGACAATGAAGATATTGATACAGATACAGTAGCATCTTATTTAAATGCTTTAGATAAATTATTTTTGTTAGACAATGATGAGCCTTTTTCAGTTAATATTAGATCAAGTATAAGAGTTAAACAAGCAGAAAAAAGACATTTTGCTGATCCTTCTATAGCCTGTGCACTTTTGAATTTAACAGAAGAAAAGCTTATTAATGACTTGGAAACCTTTGGTTTTTTATTTGAAGCATTGGTAGAGCATGATTTAAAAATATATGCTGATTCTTTTGATGCTAAATGTTATCACTATCAAGATTATTTAAATAGAGAGATAGATTCAGTAATAGAATTAGAAGATGGTAATTGGTGTGCTTTTGAAATAAAACTTGGCGTAAATGCCATAGATGCTGCAGCAAAAAATTTAATTAACATAAGAGATTCAATAAAAAAGGAAAATGGTAAAGCTCCTTCAGTTTTATGTGTTATATGTGGTATGAGTAATGCTGCTTATAAAAGGCCTGATGGAGTATATGTTGTTCCTATTACAGCTTTAAAAAATTAAATTGATGATATCTAGTAAATAATATTGAATCATGATAAAATTCATGATTCTTTCTATTAAATAAATAAGAAATTTTAAAAGTGAAGATTATATGAATAGTAGAGTATTTAGAAAGTTTAAAAAAATAAAAAGTCACCGAATGAAATTCTTAAAAAGTGTTCATTTGTATTTATAGATATAAGAAAAGAGATAAGTTATTTTGCTTATCTCTTTATTCTGTAGTGGCACCATCAGGATTAGTATCAGTGCCAGGAGGATTTTCTCCACCATCTGTTCCACTGTTATCAGTACCTCCAGAACTTCCTCCTTGACTACTTCCATCTTCGCCACCAGATGGCGGTACAACAGGTATTTCACTACTAGGATCATCTTTCTGTTCATCATCTTCTTCGATGTTATCAGTAGGTGGAGTATAACTAGGTTCATCTTCAGGTTCTTTATAACTACTACTGCCAGATAACGTTAATACAACACTACCACTTATTAAATCTATTCTTTTATTAGCAGGATAGCTTTGTGCTACTACATAGCCACCAGTTCCTTTAAATGTAACATTTATACCATGAGCATTGGCATAACTTCTTGCCGCACTTTCACTATCTCCTGTAAAATCAGGTAATAAATCATAAGTAAACGCTGTTTTGTAAGGACCAGTTCCTGTTACAGTTTTCTCATAATCTTCATAATTGATAGAGAAGGAGAACTCTTTAATCATGTCAGGCTCTTTCTCACCAAGATTTATTTTCATTGCCTTTATAATATCATCACGACTCTTAGTATTAGGAACATAGTCCCATAAAACCATTCTACTTCTCTCATCATAAATCATTTGACCAGTACCATCTAAATATAATTGTTCAATGTTAATAAGGTCAGCATCATCTTTTTGTAAGGCATTACTCATTATATCTTTAGCAATGTCATAGAAAGATAAAATTTGTTGTTCTGTAAAGTTAGTATCAAGATTATTAGTAATTGTATTTAAAACATCCATAACTTGATTAATATTTTTCATATCTTTAGCTTTATTTACTATTCCTTGAATAACTAATTGTTGATTTAAACCTCTATCTAAGTCTCCTGCAGCAAGTTGCTTTCTGTTTCTTGCAAGGACTAGGGCTTGTTCACCATTTAATGTTTGAACGCCTTTATTTATACAAACTTGTCCTTCGCGGTTAGAGTTATCTGTACATAAGTCTTGAGGAACATCAACGGTAATACCTCCTAGAGTATCAACTAAACTAACTAAACCTTTAAAATTAATCTTAGCATAATAATCGATCGTAACATCAAAGTAATTTTCAATCGTATCCATCATACAATCAGTACCATATGCTGCCGCATGAGTTATTTTATTTTCAGGTGTACCACTCCAACAAGCGATTGGTACATAACTATCTCTTGGAATACTTAACATTGTTGCATTTAAAGTATTAGGATTAAAAGTAACTAGTATTAAACTATCACCATTGGCAACAGTATTTTTTGATAAACCTTCTTCAGCAGAGTCAACTCCCATTAGAAGAATTGTAAATGGTTCTGTTACAGATTTACCTTTAGATGAACTTCTATTACTAGTACTTGCTTTTTTCATTTCTTTCTCTTTGGTTAAGATAATTTTTGTATCGCTTTCAATATTTTGATATGTTTCCATACTTACAAACATAGATGGATAATCTGTTGGAACGAAGATTGAATCAACTTCACCATCATATAAATCAGCCATAGCTGTAAAGTAATCATCATATTCTACTATTTCATTATCATCTTTTAATTTATTTTCTTTAATGACTTCATTAGGAATAATATTTCCTTCTGGTGATGCTTTATCAGAAAGAATTCCTACTTTATCATTTTTTATATCTTTTATATTCTCTATTTCACTACTACTTGGTACTATTAGGCTACTAGAATAAGTAACTGTCTCTCTATTAATACTAGATAAAGTTCCATAGGCATACATTATTAAGCCACTAATTGCACAGTTTATAAGTAAATAGAGTATTAAAAAGAAGGTAAGAAGCCTTGACTTTTTTTCTTTGTGTCTTCTTTTAGACCTAACTTTAAAAATTATAACTAAGTCTAAGACAACAAATACTCCTATAATAATATATCTAATTACTTCTTCAACTGGTCCTAATAATAGGATGTTATAAATAGCGAATATATTAGTCAGTATTACAAGGATACTAAGTATCGCTAGCCATAATCTACATTTTTTCTTTTTCTTATCTTTTTTTTCTTCAGTTTTCTCTTTATTCTTTCTCATCGAATGACCTCCACGTTAAACATAAAACTATACCCTATCATTATAGACTATTATTTATTATCTTTCAACCACTGTACTTTTGTTTGTATTGTAAAGTTGACGGTTATTTATAGCATTTTAAGAGAAATTTGTCTAATATTCTGTTATAATGTAATAAGAAGGATAGGAGTTGGTAGTATATGAAGAAACTTTTTTGTATTTCATTAATCTTTATTATGCTTTTTACTTTTATTCCTAATGTTAATGCAAGTAGTTATATAGTACTAAATACTAATAAATATTTTAGAGTAGTACCAGGAGGAGATTTTGTAGATGGTATTACGGATGGAGTTTTACTTGCAGGTACGAAAGTAGATTTAATTAGTAAAGATGGTGGCAGTGGTCATGGTTGTAAGAATTCTTGGTATAAGGTTAGTTATAATGGAAAAGAAGGTTATATTTGTTCAAGTGACCAAGTAGTTATAGATGCCGCTGATGTTGACCTTAATGGAGACTTTGAAAAAGAAATGATTAGTAGGGGTTTTACAGAGAGTTATTTACCTTATTTAAAGGCGTTGCATGAAAAACATCCTAATTGGAATTTTAAGGCAGTGAGAACTAATATTGATTTTGATACTGCTGTTACTAATGAGAGTTATGGGGAGATTAGTTTAGTAGATGGAACTGATGAGAGCTTGAGAAGTAAAGAATGGCCATATTATCAAAATGGAGTTTATCAAGAGATAGAACCAGGTTGGTATGTGGCTAGTAGAGATACTGTATCATATTATTTGGACCCTAGAAACTTTTTATCTGAAGAATATATCTTTATGTTTGAAGATATTAAATATAATGCTTCTATTCATACTGAAGATGCAGTTAGAGGAGTTACTAAGGGAACATTTTTAAATACTAATGAATACTTAGATATTTTAATGAAAACAGCAAGAACATATAATATTAGTCCTGTTTATATAGCTAGTAGAATTAGACAAGAAAAAGGTTCAAGCGATAGTATTTCTACTACAGGAGAAACTTTTACTTATGAAGTTGATAATAATTGTTTAAATAATTTAGGTTATGCTAGTAATCCTAATAGGTGGAATGCACTTAACTCTTGTGGTAGTGGTAGAGTTTACAGTGGCATTTATAATTACTTTAATATTGGGGCCTATGGTTCTTATAAGTCTCCCCAAATTAGAGGCTTGATTTGGGCGAATGGTGGTTTTGATGCTTCTGTTAATACTTATAATAGGCCTTGGAATAGTAAAGAAAAAGCGATTATGGGTGGTGTTGACTATATTGTAGGTGCTTATGTAAATAATGGTCAAAACACTTTATATTATCAGAAGTTTAATGTCGCACCTGATGCAGTCTATCCTACTTATACTCATCAGTATATGACTAATATAAGAGCAGCTTCAAGTGAAGCTTATAGTACTTATAAGAGTTATAGAGATAATGACTTGTTAGGAAATAGTTATGAGTTTTTAATACCGGTTTATAATAATATGCCTAATGATAATGAAGTAATACTTCCAGATGATGAAGATAAGGAAGAAGAAATCGTTACAACTCCAGAGATTGATATTAATACAGGTGTGGTTGGAGCAGGCTTTAAGATAGATGGTGATGTTATTTCTAATATTTCCTTTAATACTAATGTTGATGTAATTAATAGTAAGTTAAGTAGTGTTAATGCTAATTTGAAAGTTACTAGTTATTTAGATAGATATGGAAATAAAGCTAGTGGTAATGTTGGTACAGGGGATACTTTAGTAATTACTAATGGTTCTACTACGAAGTCTTATAAAGTAGTTATCTATGGTGATAATAATGGTGATGGTAAAGTTAGTATTCTTGATTTACTTAGAGTACAAAAAGATATTTTAGGAAGTAGTAGTCTATCTACTTATGATAAAAAAGCTAGTGATACTAATAGAGATGGTAAGATTGATGTCGTTGACTTATTAAGAGTTCAAAAACAATTACTAGGAAATAATGTTATAGAACAGGGATGATGCTTTATGAAGAAAATATTATTTATATTAGGACTTAGCTTCCTTTTCTTTTGCCCATCTGTTGTTGATGCTGCTTCAATCTCAGTAGCAGGGACAACATCAACGGGGACAGTTGGAGGTAATATTACAGTAGGAGTTACTATAAGTGAAGCGAGCGGACTAGGTAGTTGGGAATATAGTCTAGATTATGATAGTAGTAAACTACAACTTTTAAGTGGTAATACTCATGTCGTTGGTTATGTAGATAGAGAAGGACAAACTAGTCAAAGTTATACTTATACTTTTAGAGTTAAAGGTACTGGTTCTACTACTATATCTGTTGTTAATACGGCTATCGCTTCTTGGGATGAAGTAGTTACTAGTCCAACGGATAGTACAACAATTAATTTAATTAGTCGTGGGGAAGTAGAGAAAAACTATAGTAGTGACAATAACCTTGCTAGTTTAGAAGTAGAAGGTTATTCCCTAAGCCCAGAGTTTAATAAAAATACTACCAATTATAAAGTAGAAGTAGATAGTGATACTACTAGTGTTAATGTTAAAGCGACGGCAAATGATAGTAAGGCAAGGATTAGTGGTATTGGTGATATAGAAGTAGGAGAAGGTGCTAATACTATAAATGTGGTGGTGGAAGCTGAAAATGGTTTTACTAAGACTTATACAATAGTTGTTAATGTTAAAGAAAAAGACCCTATTAATGTAAAAGTAGATAAAGAAGATTTAAGTGTAGTTAGAAAAAGTGATGAGTTAAAAGACTTAGTTAAAGATTATTATGTGGAGACTACTATTAAAATAAATGATGAAGAAGTTCCTGCTTATAAAATAGAAGCCTTAGACCTTACTTTAGTCGCTTTAAAAGATGATAAAGGTAATATTAAGTTTTATACTTATGATGATGGAAAATATTCTTTATACCAAGAGTTAAGTGGTGGAAACCTTATAATTCATCTTTTAGATAAAGGAAAATATCCTGCCAATTATAAGAAATATACCGTTACTATAGATGGAGAAAAATATACTGTCTATAAATTAAATAAAAAATCTAAATATTATTTAGTCTATGGCGAGAATGTTGAAACAGGTAAGAAAGGTTTATACTTATATGATAGTGTTGATAAGAGTGTCCAAAGATATTATACTGAAGAAGTAGAGAGCCTAAATGATGAGTTGAAAATTAATTCATATATAATAGTTGGTCTTACTTGTTTAATAGTTTTATTATTAATAATTTTCTTAATCGCATTACATACTAAGAATAGTAGTAAAAGAAAGACTAAAAGAGAAATAAAAAAAAGATTAAAACAAGAGAAGAATGATTTCTTAAAAGATTAGGAGTGTAGTTTTATGGAAGCGAAAAGTCATAATAAACATCTAGGTATTTTAATATTTATTGGTTTTTTATTAATTATTATTGGAATTGTTTCTTATATAGTTATTAATTATAATAGTGACCAAGCTGAAGTTAAAAGACGAATGGATGAAGTAAGAGAGTCTTATAAGACTTTTAAAACTGATGTAGAGAGCTTTAATAGTATTAGAGAAGATATCTATACTAATGTTATTACTGATAATATGTATTATCAAACTTTAAAAGATAATGATGCTAGTTATAAAGAGATATTTAATAATTATAAGGATAGTTTAGAGAAAATTGATAAAGATTATAATGGAGTAAAAGATAAATGTATTAATGTTTTACATCCTGAAGCGGATGTTAATAATAAGTGTGAAGCGATTATTTCTTCTTATGAAGAGGTAGTTAATACTTATGTAAGTGATGTTAATAGTTATAATAATTTAATTACTTCTTATAATAAATGGTTAACTGATACTAATAGTAGTGATACTAAATTGGAAAAGATAAAGTCAGATAGAGATTATATAGATATAAATGGTGATAGAGAGTATAATGGTAAAAAAGAAGTAGAAAAAGAAATAAGTGATGAAGAAGAGGATAATACAGGAGTGGTACCAGATGAATAGAAATGACTTGGATAAGACAATTTTAATGCCTAGTATTGCCAGTGAAATAAAAAAAGAAAAAAGAAAAGAGAAAAAGTTAATTACAAAGATAATAATCGCTTTGTTTATAATAGGAAGTTCTCTTTCTTTATTTCTTTTTTATGGACCGATAAGTGGCTTTCGTAACTTTTGGATAACTTCAGCGATGACTTCTATGTCTCATCAATACCTTGCTACTTGGTTTTATAATGATGATGTTATTAACGAAGTGTTATCTAATAATCATATAATTGAAGTAGATGAAAATACTAATCCTGATTTAATTAATTTTAAAGATTATGATACTAATGCTAAGATTTATAAAAATGAATATGAGAAACAAATTTTAACAAAAGACCCAGGAAATGATTTATATAAAGTTATTGAAGTTAGTGGTAGTGGCTATCAAGGTTATTTAGTAGCGATATATGACCCGTCTCGTGTTTCTATTGCGACAACGGCTTATCTTGGTAAAAGAGGAGAAGCGATTACTACAGTTGCAAAGAGAGAAAATGCTGTTATTGCTATTAACGCAGGTGGCTTTTATGACCCTGATTGGAATAGTAATGGTGCCCTACCTCATGGAACTGTCATTAAAGATGGAAAGATTGTAAGTGATTATGAAGATGCCCAGATGGGTGGAGGCTTTGTTGGCTTTACTAAAGATAATAAATTAGTACTTGGTAAGATGAGTGCTGATGAGGCTCTTGCTATGGGAATTAGAGATGCTATTGAGTTTGGACCTTTCTTAATCGTAAATGGTAAGAGTAGTTTTGTTAAAGGTAATGGTGGTTGGGGTATTGCACCTCGTACTGCTATTGGCCAAAGAGAAGATGGTATAGTCTTATTCTTAGTAATTAATGGAAGACTTGCTACATCTATTGGTGCTGATATGGGAGACTTAACAGAGATAATGGAAAACTATGGTGCTGTTAATGCTGCTAATATGGATGGTGGTAGTTCTAGTGCTTTAGTTATCAATAATGAGATTATCAATACACCAGTAGCAGGTGGTAAAGATGGTCTTAGAGATATACCAACATTTTGGATAGTTAAGTAAATTAACTATTCTTTATGCAGGAATGGCGGAATAGGTAGACGCACTACTTTGAGGGGGTAGTGATTAGTTAATCGTGCGAGTTCGAGTCTCGTTTCCTGCACCAAATTGATTGATACGTGAATTTTTGTTTGAGATTAAAAATAAAAGGATATCAGAAATTTATATTTGATATCTTTTTTGAATAAATTTTGTTAATTTTTTCCAATTAACTAAAACCACTTTTCACGAATAAATGTTCGTGATAAAATGATGTTGGTGATACAAATGGAAAAGATATATTGTTGTATTGATTTAAAGAGCTTTTATGCATCAGTAGAATGTGTTGAAAGAGGACTTAATCCTTTAAAAACTAATCTTGTTGTTGCCGATAAATCTAGGACAGAAAAGACAATCTGTTTAGCGGTAAGTCCAGCGCTTAAGCAGTATGGTATTCCTGGAAGAGCGAGACTTTTTGAAGTGTTAAGTAAGGTTAAAGAGATTAATAAAATGAGAAGAAAAGCTAATGGCTATAAAAAGTTTAGTGGTAAAGCAGTTAATGATGATATCTTAAAGAAAGATAAGACTAAAGAACTTGATTTAATTATCGCTCCTCCTAGAATGGCTCATTATATTGATTATTCAGCTAAAATATATAATATCTATTTAAAGTACATTGCTAAAGAAGATATATTTGTCTATTCCATTGATGAAGTTTTTATGGATATAACTAATTACTTAAAATACTATAAACTATCTCCTAAAGCCTTAATTACAAAAATAATTAAAGATGTTTATGATACAACAGGTATTACAGCAACAGGGGGAATTGGTACTAACTTATTTCTTGCTAAAGTTGCTATGGATGTAGTAGCAAAACACATCACACCTAATAAGTTTGGAGTAAGAATTGCCGAACTTAATGAAATGTCATATAGAAATTTGATATGGAATCATGTTCCTATTACAGATATTTGGCGAGTAGGTAAGGGAATTTCTAAAAGATTAGAGAAGTATGGTATGTATACAATGGGTGATGTGGCAAGATGTTCTATTGATAATGAAGACTTGTTATATAAATTATTTGGAGTTAATGCTGAGCTTTTAATAGACCATGCTTGGGGTTATGAGCCTTGTACAATAGAATCTATTAAAAACTATAAACCACTTGCCAAAAGTATAAGTTCTGGTCAAGTTTTACAAAGTCCATATTCATATGATAAAGCTAAGTTAATAGTAAGAGAAATGGCAGAGTTGCTTGCATTAGACCTTGTCTCTAAAAAATTAGTAGCAGAACAGTTAGTATTAACTATTGGTTATGATATAGAAAATATTACTGATGATTATAATGGAGAAATTACAATAGACCATTATGGACGTGCTATACCTAAGTCTAGCCATGGTACTATTAATTTAGAGTATAAAACATCATCATCTAAAATAATTACGGAAGCGATGATTAAACTATATGATAGGATTATAAATCCTAAACTATCTGTTAGAAGAGTTACTATGGCTTTTACAAAACTTGCAAGTGAAGAGGAAGAAAAAGGTAAAGTTAGATATAGACAGTTAGATTTATTTTCTAGTCTAGATGATGAAAATAATAAGTTAGATTATGATAGAGAAGTTTTAAGAAATGAGAATAATCTTCAAAATGCTATGTTAAAGATAAAAGAGAAGTATGGGAAAAATGCTATTTTAAAAGGTATGGATTTAGAAGATGGGGCAACAACAAGGGATAGAAATAGGCAGATAGGGGGACATCATGAATAAGTATGATGATATTATAAATATGCCTCACCACGTATCTAAAATAAGGAAGCCCATGTCTTTACAAAATAGGTCAGCCCAGTTCGCTCCTTTTTCGGCTTTAACTGGGTATGATGAGAAGATAAAAGAAGTTGCAAGAGAAACCTCTAGAAAAATAGAACTAGATGAGGGGATAAAATTAATGCTAAACGAGAGGTTGCGTCTTATAAAAAATGATATTAAACTAAGACCTAAAGTAACAATTACTTACTTTGTTAGAGATAATAAGAAAAGAGGAGGACATTATAAGACTATAACTTTAAATGTTAAAGTAGTTGATGAAGTGTATAAAAGAATAATTTTAATAGATAATACTATAATATCTTTTGATAATATAATAGATATTAAGCTTTAATTATGTTTGACAAACGTATGGTAAAGTGTTAATATAAAGTCCATTAAGAAACAATATAGATAGTTAGAGAGGAATGATAATTAATATGGAGATTTTAGTTATATGGTTAGGAACTGTAATAGCAAGTTTTGGTATGGAAATATCACATGAATTAAGAGTTTTTAAAGATATTGCCGATGCAGGATATAAATATAATTTAAAGAGAGTAAATGAATTATCTGAATTATCTGAAAATTTTAGTTTTGATGCTCTAAAGAAAACACTTATTTCATTGTTAGTTATAGGATATAATATTTTCTATGTATTCGATAAAGCAAATAAGTATAATAATGCTAGACTAATGTTGTTAAGTCAATTAGATGTAGCAGGTGTCTTAGAAGAAATGACTGATGAAGAGAAAAAAGAATATTTAAAAGAGCCTACTGGCTTTAATGCTATCAAAATTCAAATTAAATCAGAGAGAAAATTAAAAGGTGTTCAGACTCTTGAGATAGAAAAGAAGAATGAGAAAGGAAAAATTATTTATAAATTTAATGATACTTATGATGATGTTACTGTATTAAAGGCGACAGGTACATTATCTAGATTAACTGAAGAAGAGCAAAAAAAGAGAGTAATGGATTCTTGGAAGGAATTTGTAACTAGTGGTGTAGAACAATATGGTGGAGAAGAAGAGTTTATAAAAGCTTTAAAGAGTAATAATAATTTACATATAGAGAAAAAAGAAGAAAACAAGCCTTCATCTTTACTAGAATTAGATATTAGTGGACAGAAGCAAGCTTTAGAGGAATTTAAAGAAGAACTATTAAACGGACAAGAAGCAATGAAAGATTATTATGAAGAAGAAGGACCAACTTTAATAAAAAGGAAAAAGAATAATTAGAATATTTTTGAAATATAAGCTTCATCATTTATGGTGAAGTTTTTGTTTTGCATGAAATTCGTAATTTATTGACACTTAGTAATTATTAATCTATAATAATCACTAATTTAGGGGGATATTATGAGATATATTATACAAATTGGTACTTTATATGATAATTATCATGAAATGAATTTTGGTTATGTTGGTATTGATTTAAATACAGGAGAGAAACATTATTATTCTAATTATGATAGTAAAGGTAATTGGTCTTTTAGAAGTATAACTGAATTTGATATGGATAATAAAGAAAAACTAAATCGTTTTTTACGCTCAAATTTATATCATTGTTATTATAATAAAGATGATAGTGAAAAAATTCCAGAAGATGTAAAATCTTTAGCATATAAAATGATTGATAAGCATTTAATTTACAATAAACAAAATGGTTATCCAATAGATGATTTAGAGAAAAACTTAAATAATTTATCTTTTAAATATGTAAGTAATATTTCTTTGTTTGGGGATTTAGGTTTTTCTGGTAGATATATACCAGTAAAGAATACTATTGAAATGCCAATAACTAATATTGATTGGCAAAGATATGGCGAAGATGAAATAAAGGAAACAGAAGATATATTACTTCATGAGACGGGTCATTTAAAAGTATCTAACTATTCATTAGATATTAAAAATAAAGAATTAAAGGTTAGGACAGGATTTTATACTTCAATAGTTAAAGTAGAACCTGTAATGTTAAGTAATGGTGATATATTTTTAAAATTTGAAAGAACTTTTGATTTATACAAAAGAGATGAAGATAGAATTTTAGAAGAAGTTATGAATGATTTTGATTGTAAAGAAATAAATCCAAGTTTTGTTCCTACATATCCTAATGTTGGTTATATATTAAATGATTTATGTGATGGTAGATTACAGAAAGCAAGATATTATGATGATGGAATAGAAGAGTTATATGATAGTTTAAATAGATTAATTAAAGGTAGAGATTTAGCTAATGAATTGTTATTAAGTATAGTTGAAACTAATAGGTCTTTTGAAGATAATTATGAGGAGAATGAAGCTCACATGATGAAATTATTAAAGAAATATCAACAGGTAAGGAATAGAAGATAATAAAAAAGATTAAATATACAATAGATATTTGATTTGGCGCTAAAATAGAAGTGAACTGTAAATATGAGATTATTTTATATGTTATAAAAATTTCCAGCCATTGGTTGGAAATTTTGGTTAGTAAGGGAATTTTCAAAAATAAATCTTACAATTTTAGTTAGCATATGGAGTTATAA
>CAMLTY010000001.1 GCA_946486465.1 uncultured Mycoplasmatota bacterium | reverse complement strand
TTCGCACTTATATATCAACAAAAGTCATTTGCATTTACTATTGGAATTCACCTTAATTTTTAGAAAAGTTTCCCTGGTTTATATATAATTTTTTTCTTTTTGCAATTCCTTCGATATTTTTTCTTTGATAATATCCCTTATTTTCTTTTAGCAGTTGTTCTATTCTTTTATTAGCTTCTGTTATTCTACCATTTCTATACATTTCTTTTATTCTTTCTAATTCTTTACATAATTCTCTATCATTACTAATTCCATTATATTCTAAATCAAAAAATTCTTCTGATAATATTAAATTATGAGATACTGCAAATTTATGAACATCAAAGTCTTTATCATTTCTTCCTTGATTCATTATTATATTTATTATTCTATCTATTCTTATATCTTCAAAATTAATATCAAAAGTGTTAACAATTAATTTTTGTAAATATCTTATTTTTTTTGCTGATTTTATTTTCTTATTAGTAACTTCTATTACAACTAAATATAATAATGCTTTTAAATATTTTTCTCCCCCATTTTCTATATAATTTTTAAAACATTTATAAGCCTCGTCTTTATTCTTATTTTTATATAATATTTTACCTATGTAATAATCAAAAATAGGATGGTTTGTAATATATTTCCCATAAGTATAATAATCATAGGCGGTAGATAAATTGTTATTATGGTATTGTTCTCGACCTTTTGTAATTGCTTTAACATATACTTCTTTTTGTTCTTTTCCTAATTCTTGATAGGCTCTTTCTTCATTTATTTTATTTTTTAAATATCGTATTTGAGGTTGATAATTTACTGATTTATGAGATAGTTCTTCTAATAATTTGGTAGCAGTTTCAAGATCTTGTTTAATCATTTTATCTATAATTATTAGTTGTTGTTTTATATCTAACCTTTTAATCATTAAATATGTTTCTTCAGCATTATTTGGACTATCTATTAATTTATTTATAATATCATTTCTTCCATTAGTAATTTGTATATAGACATCCTTAACTTCTTCTTTTAATTTTACTGCTAATAGTAATATTTTCTCTATATCAACTGACATATTTTTGTCATCAACTATGTCATTCAATTTTTGTAATTCTACTATTAACTCGGTATAATCACGATTATTTAAAGTTATTATTGCCTTATGATATGTTTCTAAAGCGGTTTTATCTAGAAATTTGTACTCATATAATTGATTTGTTAAAGCTATTTGGTAATCTGTTTTAAAATATAACAAAGGTTCTCTTTCTAAATCCAGAATAATTTCTAACATTGTTAGTGGTAGACTTATTTCTACTTTTTTACTTTGATACTTTTCTTTATATTGGAATAAATCCAAATAAGCATCTTCAAAATTACCTTCTAACACATCAATTTTATAAAGGTGATAATATGTACTAGCTTGTTCATATCCATTGTCAATCATATTCGTTAAGAAATATTTTGCTTCAGCTATAATATTAAATTTTAATAATATTTTTGCCATTGTTAAATCATAATATTTATTATCTATTCCCTCTTCTTTTAATTTATTTAACAAATAAATAGCTTTTCTACATTCGTGTGGTTGTGTATGTTTGGCATAAATTATCTTTTGTATCTTTTTTTTAATTTTTTCTGTTTCCATTTTATTTTCATTCCTTCTACTATGTTCAAGATATATACTATAATTGAAACTTTAGCATAGATTTTTAATATATTATTATTTTTTATAAGTTGTCATAAAATAGCAGGTGGGTTATACACATGTTGTTAAAATTTATTTTATTATACTATATTTTTCCACAAGAGTTGTGGATTTCTGCTTTTTTCTGTTTTATTCACTCTTCATTTCAAACAAAGCATTCCTTAACTCCATAGCACGTTCAAAGTCAAGATTTTTAGCGGCTTCTTTCATTTCTTGTTCAATTCGTTCTATTTCTAGCATCTTTTCTTTCTTAGTTAATTTCTTCTTAGGTTTAGTAGAGTCTTTAGTATCGACATTACTAATAACTTCTCTTATTTCTTTTTCTATTGTTTTAGGAACTATACCATGTTCTTTATTATATGCTTCTTGGATTTCACGACGACGTTTTGTCTCTTTAATCGCTTTATCCATAGAATCTGTTATATTATCTCCATACATAATAACATGTCCGTTAGCATTTCTTGCACAACGTCCAATTGTTTGAATAAGGCTTCGTTCACTTCTTAAGAATCCTTCTTTATCGGCATCTAATATAGCGATTAGAGATACTTCTGGGATATCTATACCTTCACGTAAAAGGTTTATTCCCACAACAACATCATAAATACCACATCTTAAATCATGAATAATTTGTAGACGCTCTAATGTTTTTATTTCGGTATGAAGATATGCTACTTTGATATCTAAGTCTTTTAAGTAGTTAGTTAACTCTTCACTCATTCTAATAGTTAAGGTTGTAATTAAGACTCTTTCATTTTTCTTAATACGTTCATTTATCTCTCCTACTAAGTCATCTATTTGGCCTTCTGTCTTTCTAACTTCAATAGTTGGATCAAGTAGTCCTGTAGGTCTAATGATTTGTTCTACAAACTTACCATGTGTTTTTTCAAGTTCATAATCACCTGGTGTTGCAGATACATATATTGCCTGTTTTATTTTCTTTTCAAATTCATCAAACTTTAGGGGACGGTTATCAAGGGCACTAGGTAAGCGGAACCCATAATCAACTAAGTTTTGTTTTCTTGCTCTATCTCCATTATACATTCCTCTTACTTGAGGTAAGGTTACATGGGATTCATCTACTATTAGAAGATAATCATCACCAAAGAAATCCATTAGGGTTGTAGGAGTCTCTCCAGGTTTGCGTCCTGCCATAGGAGCAGAATAGTTTTCAATACCGTGACAGAATCCTGTTTCTTCTAACATCTCTAAATCATAGTTAGTTCGTTGTTCAAGTCGTTCTGCTGCTAGTAACTTATTTTGGCTCTTAAGTTCCTCTAAACGTTCTGTTAGTTCTTTTTTTATCCGTTTAATCGCTTCTTTTAATTTATCATCACTAATTACAAAGTGGCTAGCTGGGAAGATACTAACATTTTTCTTATTAGAAATTACTGTTCCAGTTAAAACATCTATTTCACTAATTCTATCTATTTCACTACCAAAGAATTCTATTCTATAACCGGTTTGATTTTGATTAGTAGGAATTATTTCTAAGACATCTCCTCTTACTCTAAAAGTACCACGATGAAAGTCTAAATCATTTCTTGCATATTGCATTTCTACAAGTTTTACTAAGACTTCATTTCTCTCTATTTCTTCTCCTACTCTTAGGGTTAACATTTTATTTTTATATTCTTCTACTTCTCCAATACCATAGATACAAGAAACACTTGCGACAACGATTGTATCTTTTGATGAGAGTAATGCAGATGTTGCAGCATGACGAAGTTCATCTATTTCA
Organism: uncultured Mycoplasmatota bacterium; assembly: GCA_946486465.1. Classification (GTDB taxonomy): domain Bacteria; phylum Bacillota_I; class Bacilli_A; order RF39; family UBA660; genus Onthousia. The sequence goes on along the minus strand of CAMLTY010000001.1, from coordinate 68,019 downwards.
TCGTTTATAGATGAGTCTTTTTCAATATATGTATCAGTGCTTGGAACATATGCTTCAGGCTGATAATAGTCATAATAAGAAACAAAGTACTCAACATTATTTTCTGGGAATAATTCTTTCATCTCTGAATAGAGTTGTCCTGCTAGAGTCTTGTTATGGGCTAGGATTAGGGTTGGTTTATTAACTTCTTTAATAACATTAGCCATAGTAAAAGTTTTACCTGTTCCTGTCGCTCCTAATAAGACTTGTTCTTTTTTACCTTCTTTAATTCCTTCTACTAGCTCTTTTATCGCTTCTGGTTGGTCTCCACTTGGCTTAAATTTTGATACTAATTTGAACATAGGCATCACTCCTTGCAAGTATTATATCATTAAGATTATACACTGACAAAGAAATTTACTTTTTAAAAACTTTTTTATTTATAATGCAATAGTATATATAGTGACAAAGTCTATAATTTTAAGATATCTTTAAGCCATCTTCTACTTTACTATCTAGATTTAGTAAAACTACTCCACTATTAGTTACAACTCCTAATACTAGGACTTCACTTGTTACCTCTGAGATATGAATTGGTTTAAAGTTAACTACTGCGATTATTTGTTTTCCTATTAAATCTTCTTCTTTATATAAATCTGTAATCTGAGTGGATGACTTTTTTATACCTAATGGACCAAAGTCTATTTTTAATTTATAAGCTTTCTTTCTTGCTCCTTTATTTATACTTGCGTCTATTATCGTACCAACTCTTAAATCTATTTTATTAAAATCTTCTAATGTTATCATATTTCTCCTTTATATTAAAAGCATAGGACTTGCCTATGCTATAGGTTGTATTATAAATAGTGTTGGTGAAGAAAATCACTGGCACTATTTTATTTAGCAAAAAAAGACATGTAATCTGATACAATGTAATTGACAAAAAAACAAACATTGAAAGGTTGTGATTACATGTCTCATAATGATTATATCTTAAATTTGTTAAATATTGAAGACCATAATATCTTTATTCTTAATAATATTCAAAATAAAACTATTAAAAATAAGAATTATAAGGTAATTGAGGGTATTTTAACTTATACTCCTGATCATTGTCCTTGTTGTGGTATTGTTAATGAATCTACCAACGATATTATTAAATGGGGTTTTAGAAAAAATTGTAAAATTAAAATTCCTAAAATTTCCAATTGTCTTTCCTTATTAATCCTTCATAAACAAAGATTCTTTTGTAAACATTGTCATAATACTTTTCTTGCCGAAACTTCTCTTGTTGATAAAAATAAGAACATATCCAATAATACAGAACTGCAAATTTCTATGGAATTAATGTCTAAACAAAGTGAAAAAGATATCGCCAAAAGATTAGATGTTTCTGTATCTAAAATTGATAGAAAGTTAAATGAAATATCTTCTCACACTGTTTTAAGGCATGAACATTTACCATCATGTATGAACTGGGATGAGTTTAAGGCTACTAATGATACTAAAGGTAAAATGGCTTTTATTATTACTGACAATGATAAAGGCTCTATCTTTGATATTCAAGACTCCAGAAAGTCTAGGGATTTAGAAATTTATTTTAAAAGATATTCTAGGGCCGAAAGACAAAAGGTAAAACTTATTTCTATGGATTTCTATTCTGGGTATATTTCTTTAGCAGAAAAGCTTTTTAAAAATGCTGATATTGTTATTGATAGATTTCATATTGTTGTTCAAGCTTATAATGCTCTTAATTCTACTAGAATTGGTCTTTGTTATAAGTCTAATCCTAATTATAAAAAGCTTAAAAAATTTTGGAAATTAATACTTAAAAACGAGAATGATTTATCTAATGAGAAAAAATATGATAAACACTTTAAGAAAGAAATTTCTCAAAAAGAAATTGTATCTTTTCTAGTTAATACAGATAAGACTTTAAAGGCTACTTATGAATGTTATCAAGGGCTTATTAATTCATTAAGAAATAAAGACTTTAATAAATTTAAAAATATTGTTTTTCATCAAAATAATAATGTTTCTAATAAAATGAAAAAAACTTTAAAATTATATAAAAAGAATATTAAATATATACATAACTCATTTAAATATGATATAAATAATGGAATTATTGAAGGTAAAAATAATTTAATTAAATGTTTAAAAAGGATTGCTTTTGGTTATAGAAAATATGATCATTTCATCGCTAGAATATTCTTAATTTCTGGCATTATAAAAGGATGATAAAAACCATCCTTCATATTATCAATTCCTTGTATCAAATTATTGTCTACCAACACTATTTGACAAAGAACCATGCTATAATTATCTTCCATTCCACCAAACTCTTAGTCCTGATGGGAATCCTATATATTGTCTTGGATTGATTGTACTTCTTTGATATGTTCCCCATGTACAACCACCTCCTGCATGCCAATCACAGGTTGAAAGTTCAAGGTGTAGATGGGCTCCAAAAGAATATCCTGTATTACCCATTCTACCAATTACAGTATCTGGAGTTACAATATCTCCAACATTAACGTACCAGGCAGAAAGATGAGCATAAGTTGAGTACAAATATCTACCATTTACATAATGTCTTATCTTTAATACTAAAGCTCCAGCACTATCGTAGTATTTTGCAAAAACTACTCCTGTTGCGATAGGGTAAATTTCTATTGTCTTATTTGTATTTGATAAGTCTATTCCCAAGTGTCCTGCATTCATCCAATTTTGGGTAACATAACCACTTACCATTGGTCTATAAAAGCCTGATGCTGATGGAGGCATAATATTTCCTGCTCCTCCACTACCACTACTAGAATTATTTCTATCATATCTAATTTGGCAAGCGGAAAGATCCTCATTTTCACCACAGCCTATATTTTCATAATACTCTATATTTGCTTTAGCTTCTTTTAATTGTTGTTGTACACTTGGCATTGCATCTTTAATAGCTGCTGTTTCCTCATTGATTTTAGCTTGTTCAGCTTCTAATTCAGTTGTTAATTTTTCAAGTTCGGCATTTTTAGTAGCAAGTTCTTCTTTTCTTTGTTCATTTTCTTTTACTAATTGTGTAAGCTCATCCATGATTTGGTCATTATATTCAGTTAGCTGTTCAACTATCGCCATACGATAAACCATATCAGTAACATCTGTCGCTCCAAAGATATACTCTAAATAAGCATTTTCTCCTTCACTAACTTGAAGATATTGAAATAAAGATTTACTTTGTTCACTTTTTTCAGCGATTTCATTGTTTGATTCTTCTATTTCTTGCTCTAAAACTGCTGTTTCGCTTTCAATTTTACTTATTTGACTTTCGATATCAGCAATTCTTTTTTGTATTTCTTTTACTTCTGCATCATTGGCAGCGATTTGGTTATTTTTATTATCTAAATCAGCAGTAAATTCTTCTACCTCATCTCTTAAATCACCTAAAGTTTTAGCATTAGTATTAACAGGAACTAGAAAAACTGCTAATAATATTACTAATAGAACTGAACTTATTTTCTTCAAAAACAACACCTCCTTTTTATACTTTTAAATATTTTCTAACGGCAGAAGCTGAACCTATCATACCAACAATTATACCTATTACTACAACTATTCCTGATACCATATAAATAAATGGTTCTGGTTCAATTAAAGTAATCATTCTACTATATAAGTAACCATCAAAATGATTATATAAGGCAACATAACCAAAACATACAATTAATATTGGTACGATTGAACCAAATAATCCTAGGACCATTCCTTCTACTATAAATGGAGTTTTTATAGTAAAATTAGAGGCTCCTACTAGTCTCATTATAGATATTTCTCTTTTTCTTGAGAAGATTGTTAGTTTAATTGTATTTATAATTAAGAATACTGTTACTAATATTAAAGCGATTACGACACCATATGATACATTTTGAGCAGCTTCAAATGCAGAAATTAAATTATCGACCATTCCTTCTCCATAACGAACAGTACTTACTTTATCAATTTTTTCTATTTTTTTAGCAGTATCTGATATTTTTTCAACATCTTTTACTTTTACTTGGAATGTATCTTTTAGAGGATTATCTTCTTCATTCCAAGTACTCATTACTTCATTAAAGACATCACTTTCTTTACTCATTTCTTCTTTAATAGCAGCTTTACTTTGGAAAGTTAATGATTCAACATTAGTAATTTTCTCTAATCTTTCTCTTATATCACTAGTTTGTTCTTCTGTTGTATCAGTATCTAGAAAAACAACTATAGTTAAATCTTTTTCCATTTCTTTAGTAAAACTTTGAACATTGAAAGTAACTATTATAGAAATTGCTACTATAATTAAAGTAATTGTAATACAAGAAATTGAGGCAAGGGAAAGGCTGAAATTTCTAAAAACACTTTTAAAAGCATCTCTTATACTTCTTCTTAACGTTCTAAAGAATTTCATTCTTCATAGCCCCCTTTCTCAAGATGTTTGATTAATCTTCCATCCTTTAGTAAAACTACTTCTTTTTGCATTTTGTTAACTATTTCTTTGTCATGAGTTGCCATAATTATTGTTGTGCCACATGTTTTATTGATTTCTTCTAGAACTTTGACTATTTCCATACTACGTTCTGGATCAAGGTTTCCTGTTGGTTCATCACAAAGTAATATTCTTGGTTCATTAACAATCGCTCTTGCTATGGCAACACGTTGTTGTTCTCCACCTGATAATTGGTCTGGATAATTATGTATTTTAGCTTTAAGTCCTACTAGTTCTAAAGCTTTTAACACTTTTTTTCTTGTTTCCTGTTTGGTGGCACCGATTGACTCCATTGTAAAGGCAACATTTTCATATACTGTTAGTTTAGGTAGTAACCGGTAATCCTGGAATACTATACCTAGTTTTCTTCTTAGTTTATAAACTTTGTTGTTTCTAAGTTTTGCAACATTAATACCACCAACTATTATTTCACCACTAGTTGGTTTTTCTTCACGGTATAACATCTTGATAAAAGTACTTTTACCAGAGCCTGAGCCACCTATTACGAAGACAAAAGAACCTTTCTTTATATTAAGGCTTAAGTCATAGATAGCAGTTACACCATTTTTATATTGTTTATTTACATTTTTAACTCTAATTAAATCCATTAACATCATCCTATTCATAGAACAGTATAACATATTTCGACAATATATGTATATAGTAAATTATTGGTAGTTTGACAAATTTGAGTCAAAAAAAAGAGGATTTATTTTCCTCCACCTACTTCATAAGCATCTGTTACGACAAAGAAGGCTTTTGGATCTATTTCTTTGATACCTTCTTTTAATCTAAAGTAATCCCTTGTAGGTACAACTGCTAATAATACTCTTCTTTTCTTTTGTAAGAAACCACCTTTAACATCAAATATTGTGACTGTATGATGTAATTTATTTATTAGATATTCTTTTACTTGTTCTTCTTTACTTGTTGTTATATAGAATGCTTTATTTTTAGATATTCCTAGTATTACTTTATCTATTACAAATCCACTAATATATATAATTATAAAAGCATATAACATCATATTAAAGCCAAAGTAAACTCCACCGATTAGAACAACGATAAAGTTAATTACCATGGTTGTTTTAGCAAGAGATATATGAAAGTATTTATAGACTATTTGGCTAATTATATTTAGGCCGCCGTTACTAAAACCTACTTTATACATGAGACCATTAGTTATTCCTAGTAGTATTCCTATTAAGATACTCATTAAGATTAAGTCACTAGTATCTATTACAATATATCTTGCTAAGGGTTCTGTTAGAGATACAAATAAGGGATAAACTAGGGTTGCAACTAGAGAACCGGCTGTTTGATCTAATCCTAGAAATAAATAGCTTAGTCCTAATAAAATAAGTGAACCTACTAAAATAACTAATGAGGGAGATATATCAAAGATGTGATTTAGTATGATGGCAACTCCATTCATTCCTCCTGTTACTAAGTCTGTTGGGTATAGTAAAAGATTAAATACTAATGATGAGATAAAAAGACTAAATATTAAAACTCCATATCTATACCATAGTTTAGTCTTATCTATTTTTACCACTACTAAGCACCACCTTTTACTTCATAGGAATCCATGGCAACAAAGAAAGCATTTTTATCTATATTATGGATTCCTTCTTTTAATTTATAGTATTCTCTTGTTGGAACAACACTCATAAGAACAGTTTGATTTTCACTGTTATATCCACCTTTAGCATTGAACTCTGTAACACCATGTTTTAATTCATTTATAACGAAGTCTTTAACTTCTTTTTCTTTGCTAGTAATTATATAAAAAGCTTTAGAATCAGATATTCCTAAGACTACTTTATCTGTTAGGGTAGAAATTAAGTAAAGGATTATAAGTGAATACATTAAGTGATTAAAGCCAAAGACAAAAGCTCCTATTACAATGATAGTTCCATCAGTAAAGAACATACTGTTACCAAGACTAATTTTAAATATTTTAGAAACTATCATATTTAAGATATCTGTTCCACCTGTTGAATAACCTGCTCTAAATATAAGACCTGCTCCTAGACCTTGTAGAACTCCACCAAAGACAGCGATTAGTATCATTTCACTTTCTTTAAAACTTATATAAGTAGATAAATGTTCTGTTAGACTTACAAATATTGGAAAAAGAATAGAACCAAGTATTGTCGCTTTAGTTTTTTCTTTTCCTAAGACTAGGAATGATAATATAATTAGGAAAACGTTAGCGACAGAGATAATGGTTGAAGGATTTAATCCAAAGAAATGTTTTAATATTAAAGAAAAACCACTTACTCCTCCTGCTACTAAGTTATTAGGTGACATGAAAAGATTAAAGGCTAGTGCAACTAGAAAGCAACCTATGATAAATTCTATTAATTCTTTAATTCTAATCTTTTGCTTTATCATTTTCTTCATTTAGTCCTCCTTTTAGACTACTTTCAATAAAACTATCTATCTCTCCATCTAATACTCCTTTAGTATTACTAGTTTCATAATTAGTTCTATGGTCTTTAACTAGAGAATATGGGTGTAAAATATAACTTCTTATTTGACTACCAAAATCTATATTAGATTGAATACCTTTTTCTTTAGCAAGTTCTTGTTCCTTTTTTTGTTCTTCTAATACATATAACTTACTCTTTAATACTTGTAAAGCCGTTTCTTTATTTTGAATTTGACTTCTTTCATTTTGACAAGTTACAACTATTTTAGTAGGTAAGTGAGTAATACGTACTGCACTATCAGTAGTGTTTACTCCTTGACCTCCGGCACCTGTTGAACGATAGACATCTATTTTTAAGTCTTTTTCATTTATATCTATCTTAATATCTTTAGATATTTCTGGAGTTACATCGATGCTTGCAAAAGAAGTATGACGACGATTAGATGAGTCAAAGGGAGATAGTCTAACTAGACGATGGACTCCTTTTTCATTTTTTAAATAGCCATAAGCATATTCACCTTTTACTTTAAAAGAGACGCTCTTAAGTCCTGCTTCTTCACCTGCTTGATAGTCAAGTAGTTCTATTTTAAAGTTCTTTTTCTCACAGTATCTTGTATACATTCTATAAAGCATATTAGCCCAGTCACAAGATTCAGTTCCTCCTGCACCAGGATGTATTTCAACGATACAGTTATTTTTATCATATGGTTTATTAAATAGTAGATAGATACTTAAACTCTTTAAATCTTCTTTTATTGTCTTATTATCAACTTCTAGAGTTTCTAATAAATCTTTATCACTTTCTTCATCTAACATCTCTAGTAATTCTATAGAGTCAAATATTTTTTTCTTTAAGTCTATTAACTTAGATGTTCTTTCCTTTAACCTCTTTAACTCACTAATAGTAGTCTCTGCTTTACTAGGATCACTCCAAAAATCTTCTTTAGTAGTTTCTTTTTCTAGTTCTTCTTGTTCTTTAAGTTTATTATCTGTGTCAAAGTGACCTCCATAAACTTAGTATTTCTTCTTTTTCACTTGTTAATGCTCTTAATAACTCATTTTTATTCATTCTTATCAACTCTCTTTATTAGTATTATACAAGATATTTATTTTTATAACAAAATATTTTTGTATATTTTATAGAAACTTGCATATAGTATTAATGAGGAAGGTTCACTGTTAAGTGTGAAGATCCTCTATATTATAGATTGAACTGTTAGATATTTCTAGCAGTTCTTTTTTTAGAGTCAAAAAAAACTCACTATTTGAGTCTTTTATATGTTCTTAAAATATTTTACAATTTCAGATACATTAACTGTATCAGTAGTATTATCTTTTGTATTTTCTATACAATAATTTTCTCCATCAAATTTATTACCTAATATAATCATTTTAGGAGTGCCTAGTACATATACATCATTAATTCTATTACCAATAGTTAAATTCTCTCTATCATCAATAATAGCATTAATATTATTGTCTGTTAATTCTTTATATAATTCTTCCGCTTTTTCTTTATTATTCTCATTGTAGATAATTTGTACTTTATAAGGAGCGATTTCATAAGGTAGAGCGAAACCTTTAATTTTATCATCTTTTCTAATAACATTATTTTCTATTAGACAAGCGATTATTCTACCTAATCCTATACCATAGCATCCCATATAATATGGCTTATTATTACCATTTTCATCTATATAGAACAATTTCATGCTTTCTGAATATTTTGTTCCTAATTGGAAATTATTACCTAACTCTACTGCTTGATACTCTTTCAATTTACTAGTATCAGTTATATTTAATTGTTTTAAATAGTCGTCTTTATTATCAAATTCTAATACTTCTTTGTTAATACCTAGATTTTGTTCTTCATCATAAAGGACAGTATCTTCTCCAAGTTTAGTTGCTGCCTGGAACTCTTCGGCAACATTTCCACCTATTACACCATTATCACTTACTGTAGGCATTATTTTTATACCTAGTCTTTTAAAGATATTTAAGTAAGCTTCATGCATTAGGTCATATGTTTTTCTCATATCTTCTTCTGTTTTATCAAAAGAATAGGCATCCATCATGACAAATGTTCTTGGTCTAAAAAGATAACCTCTAGTTCTTATTTCTTTTCTAAACTTTTCTCCTATTTGATAATATATAGCAGGTAGGTTTTTATATGAAGGAAGTCTAGCAGCACCAAATAGGGTTGCACATTCTTCTGCAGTTGGGGCAAGTCCATATTCTCCTAGATTATTATCTAGAGTAAACATAATATCTCCTTCTTTAGTGTACATATCCCATCTATTAGATTGTTCCCATATTTTCTTAGGTTGTAGTTTAGGAAACTCTACTTGAATACAACCTACTTTATCTAATTCTTCAATAATAATGTTTTCAACAATTCGCTCTAATTTAGTCCAAAGATTTCCATATCCATAAATACCACTTTCATATTGATAAAGTTCTCCTAGTTTCATTAAAATATCTTGTCCTGAATAGTTCTTATCAATATCATTTAAGTTAATCTTTTTAATATTTAATCTACTAAGTCTCATAATAATTCCTCTTTTCTTTAATGATATTATATGTGTATTTTTCTTGTTCGTCAAATTAAACTTTAAAAGATGCTAGCATAAACTAACATCTCTATCTTTTTCCACAGATATTGTGGATATTTTAATTATTAGATTCTTTTATGTATTTTAACTCTCCCATACGTGATGTTGGGATGAAACCAGATTCACTTGCAATTACATCAGGAATTCTATTAACAATGGCTGCACAAGTTAATCTTACTGTATCTGGTTTTTCAATTACTAGAGTTGTATCAGGTTCACCATAGATTGTCCACTCATTTCTATCAAACTCATCTTTATTGTAAACTTTACCAATACATTCTGTTTCTAGAGTAATACCTTCTTTTGTTTCTGATGTAACAACAGCACTCATACCTGTAGCCATGCCGGATTTAACTGTCATTCCTAAAGTACTAGATTCAATATCATAATCATTGAATTGTGGTACACATTTTTGACGTTGGCTTACTACTGTTAAACCTAATTTATCGCAAAGCCAGCCATTAACATTCCACATATATGATGGAGAGTAAGCACCACTTTCTATTACTTTCATTCTTTCTTCATCACTTATTTCATCGGCACTTGCTACTTGACTAGCAAATTCCTCTTTAGTAAGTCCTGCTCCATGAGCTTTAGCAAGAGCGATACCATAGTCTTCTACATTGTAAGAAGAACTACCTTTTATCTTAGTAATATTGTGACTTGATCCGATTAAAGTAGTAATTAGATTACCCCAGAAAGCATCTTGATAACCACTACCTGTAATTGTACAATTATTTTCTTTGGCAAGTTTATCAATTTTCTCTGTTAAAGTAGGGTTAGAGTTCATTGGATAAAATGCTTCTTCACAAGTAGTAATAGCATTAACTCCACATTTAGCACATACCATTAAGGCATCTTCTACATCTGCAAGTAAACTCATAGTTGTAACGATAACACAATCAGGTTTTAATTCAGTTAGAAGTTCTTCTGCCTTATTAGCATTTTCAACAACTACTCCTACTTTATCTCCTCCCATAATTTCTCCGATATCTTTTCCTATAACACTTAGATTAATATCGACTGCACCAACTATAGTACCTCCATTATCTATGACATATTTCATAGTATAAACACTCATTTTTCCACAACCATATTGGAATATTCTTAATCCTTTCATTTCTACCATCCTTTCTATATTCATTATAGCATTTTAATTTTTATAAAATGTGTAATTAACAAAAAAAGTTATACTTTTTAGCATAACTTTACAGTTTTTAGTTAGTATATAACACTATTCATGTTTTTCTTTATCATCTATTTTATTACTTATAGCTTTTTTATTATCTAACATGTCGGAGTTTCCGACATGTTGAGTTCTTATCAACTTTTTTAACAATAGACTTTTTATATGATTTTTTTGCTGTATTGGCATTGGCACCATTTTGCCGACGTTGGCAAAACGGTCACTTACATTAATGTTACTAACATTACATGATATTTTGATTTATTAATAATCTTTTTAAAATTTCTCCATCTAGAATATCCTAAAGCTGTTATTAGTTATCTTACTCTCCAATATTTAGTTAATATCTTATCAATATTTCTAATATCATTGAAATGATTATCTATACTTATTTAAACTAATTTTTAAAGTTTGACTAAGTATTTCTTTTATAACAATATTATTTAGATTTTTCTTACATATGCTATCAAATAAAATGGTATTTTGTGAACAATGTTAACATTCCTATTTTCTTCTTTTTGAACTGTCAAGAATTTCTTGACAGTTGAAATTCTCACTTACCTCCCCTTCATTAAAAATATTTTTTATATGCGAACTAATATTATGTTTACTTGTATCATATAAATCAACCATTTGTTGTTTGTTTTATCTTCTAATTTTACATCTATCTTTGTCTTACCGTCCTCTAATTGATATATTATAATGTTATTTTTCTTAAGGGAATGAATACTATATTTATATATTTTCTATAATATTAAATCACGAATATTTTGTAAAATAGTGTACTCGTTCTAATAGTTATGGGTATGTATTAACATACAGCTTTGCAAATGTATAGTATTATTTTTACAGAAAAAACACTTATGACTTAATGAGGTCACAAGTGTTCTTAATATGTTTTTTATTATCTAATTATTTTATATTTTAATTGAATATAAGAGTCTTCTAATTTGTTACATTCAATTAATTGTAAAGCTTTCAACTTATTTAATTCGTTTACTGTGCTAATAGCATCTCCATCTATTAATGTAGAAGTATCTCTACCTCCTACTAATAATGGAGCAATTACAACATTGACATAGTCAATTAAATCTTCTCGTAAGAATTTTCCATTTAAATTTCCACCAGATTGGATTGTTATTTTTTCAGAGTTATATTTTTGTTTCATATCAGTTAATAAAGTTTTTAAATCTAAAACTTCATAATAGAGAATATCCAAGTTTTCATACTTTTCTTTTAAGGAAAAAGCTATATGATTTTTATTGGTAGTTACTAATATTAACTTTTCTACCCAATTACATAGATAATCAATTCCATGTTCATTTAAATGAGGTTTATTGTCAATAATTATAAAACTGACATCTACTTTCTCATGATATTCTTTTCTATCATTAATGCCGATTTTAGCCATTACTCTACCAGTATTTAAAGAGTAATAATCTGTTGTTGCTTCTATTTCATAATATTGATGTAATCCTTCTTTTACACCTTTAATTTGACACCAATCTTTATCAGCATCTAAATTATCACTATTCCCACTATTTATTTTTCCATCTAATGATTCTAGCATAAATAGCGTAGTTATAGGTCTTTCCATTTTTTCTCCTCCTTTAATGCAATTTTACAAAATACTTATAGAATAAAGCTTTATTTGTTTTTTCCACAGCATTGTTTATATTTCTTACCACTTCCACATGGACAAGGGTCATTTCTACCTACTTTTTTAACTTTCTTAGGTGTTTTCTTTGTATCTTTAACATCATTAGTTTGTTGATTCTTTGCGACTTGTTTTCTTTCAATGTTTTGTCTTATTTCTGCTTTAAGTAAGAATACTGTTATATCTCTATCTATTTTTTGAAGCATATCATCAAATAGTCCATAACCTTCTGTAGTATAAGCTCTTAGAGGGTCATCTTGTCCATACTGACGAAGATAAATTCCTTCTCTTAAGTGACTAATTACATTTATTTGTTCCATCCAGTAGTTATCTATAACTTGTAGTGATAAAGCTTTTTCAAACTCATTACTAATTTCTACTGGTACTTCTTTAATCTTAGCTTCATATTCACCTTTAGCTTTTTCATAAAGATACTCTATAATATCATCTGCATCTCTAGATTCAAGTTCTACTTTACTGATATCATTTTTAAGTAAGTTCTCATTAGCAAAGTCAGTGATACTTTGTAATTCTTCATCTGTTATATGACTATCAGCATTTCTAGATTTAACTAAATCTGTAATATGATTATGAATAGAGTTTAATACGGTTTCATGAATAGATTCACTATCTAAGATTTCATTACGTTTACCATACATGATTTCTCTTTGAGTATTCATAACATCATCATATTGTAGTAAATGTTTTCTAGCATCAAAGTTATTTCCTTCTACACGTTTTTGAGCTGTACTTATGGCTTTTGTAAAGGTCTTACTTTGAATAGCTTGATCTCCAAAGCCAAAGCTCTTCATCATTTCTCTAATATGTTCACTACCAAATCTAATCATTAAGTCATCTTCCATAGAGACAAAGAACTGTGTATAACCTGGGTCTCCTTGACGACCAGAACGACCTCTTAACTGATTATCGATACGACGTGATTCATGACGTTCTGTACCTATTACACATAAACCACCAAGTTCTCTTATTTCATCTGATAGTTTAATATCAGTACCACGCCCAGCCATGTTTGTTGCGATGGTAACAGAACGATGTCCTCCAATCTTAGAGATAATTTCAGCTTCACGAGCATGATTCTTAGCATTTAATATTTCATGAGGTATATGAGCTTTCTTTAATAAATCACTGATAAGCTCACTTGTTTCAATAGCGATAGTACCAATTAAGACAGGTTGACCTTTATCATAACGAGATTTTACCTCATTAATAATTGCTTTATATTTAGCACTTCTTGTTGCAAAAACTAAATCTGGAGCATCTACTCTTATAACTGGCTTATTAGTAGGTATTTCTATAACATACATATTATAAATATCTCTAAACTCTTCTTCTTCCGTTTTAGCAGTACCAGTCATTCCTGATAGTTTTTTATACATTCTAAATAAGTTTTGGAATGTTATAGTTGCAAGCGTTTTAGTTTCTTGGTTTATATGAACTCCCTCTTTAGCTTCTATTGCTTGATGTAGTCCATCACTATAAGCTCTTCCTTTCATTAAACGTCCAGTAAATTGGTCTACTATTACGATTTCATCATCTTGAACAACGTAATCTACATCTTTTTTCATAGCATAGTTAGCACGTAGAGCTTGATTAATATAATGTAGCAAAGTAGCATTTTCTATTTCATATAGATTTTTTATCTTAAACATTTTCTCTGCTTTTTCGCTACCGGCATCTGTTAAGGAAACACTTATTGTACTCTTACCAGTTTCATCACAGATATAATCCTCTTCTTCTTTTAAAGACTTTGCAAATTTATCGGCATCTATATATAGGTTGGCACTATGCTGGGCTCCGCCTGATATAATTAATGGGGTTCTTGCTTCATCGATTAGAATAGAGTCAACCTCATCAACAATAGCAAAGTTTAAAGGCCGTTGTACCCTATTTTCTTTTCTAATTACCATATTATCTCTTAAGTAATCAAAACCTATTTCATTATTAGTGGAATATAGAATATCACAGTTATAAGCCTCTTGTTTTTCTTTTGGAGACATATCTCTTGTATTAACACCTACAGTTAGGCCAAGAAAACGATGTATGCCTCCCATCCAATCGGCATCACGAGTGGCAAGATATTCATTGACTGTAATTATATGAACTCCTTTGCCTTCTAAGGCATTAAGATAAGCAGGTAATACACAAGTTAGGGTTTTACCTTCACCTGTTTTCATCTCAGCAATATTACCATAATGAATTGCTAAAGCGCCTAATACTTGAACATAGAAAGGTTTTTCTCGTATTACACGATATGCTGCTTCTCTTGCAACAGCGAAAGCTTCAACTAAAATGTCTTCTAAAGTTTCTCCATTAGATAGTCTTTCTTTAAATTCTTCTGTTTTATGTTTTAATTCGTCATCAGAAAGTTTAGTCATCTCTTCATCAAGAGCGACAATTTTATCTGCTTGTACTGTAAACTTTTTTAATTCTTTATATTCATGATCAAATAGTTTTCTAAATAATCCCATTATAAACATCTCCTTGCATAATGTATTTTATCAGAAAATTAAGATAATAAAAAGGTTTTAGGGGTATTTTGTCAAAAAAAGAATGATATTTTTCATATCATCCTCATTTTTTATCTTTACTCGGCTTCTATTATACCGTAGCCACCATTTTTTCTTTTATATACCACTGCTTCTTTATCAGTGTCAACGTTTTTAAATAAATAAAATTCATGACCTAGTAATTCTAATTGAAGAATAGCTTCTTCCTCATCCATTGGTTTTACTTCTATTTTCTTGTGTTTAATAGTATTGTTTTCTTCATGCTCCTCTTCTTCAATATCTACAATACTAAAGTCAATTCTAGTTTTAGCTTCTTTTGCTTTAATCTTAGTTTTGTTCTTTCTTATTTGACGTTCTATAACATCTATAGCTTTATCTACTGATGCATAGAAATCATCCTGAGTCTCTTCAGACCTAATAATAAAATTGTGAAGTGGAATTGTAATTTCGACAGTTTGCATATGTCCTTTAACTTTTACTACTACGTTAGCACGTACATCGCTACTATTTTCTAGATATTTCTCTAGTCTTTTTAATTTCTCATTAATGTAGTCTTTCATAGCAGCAGTTACTTCAATTTTGTCACCACGAATAATTATTTCCATATTATCACCTTCCTTAATATTAATATACCATAAAAAGGAGCAAAAAACCAACTATTTTGCTAAAGCTGGTTCTTTTATTGGTGTAACATCGACTGCTTGATATCCCTTGCTAGTTTCAAGTAATGTAAATTCTACATATTGACCTTCAGACAAAGTTTTATAACCGTCACAATTAATAGTTGAATAATGAACGAAAATATCTTCGTTTTCTTTGTATTCAATAAAGCCATACCCTTTTTCATTATTGAACCATTTTACTCTTCCAATCACTAGGCTCACCTCCACATCTTTTTATTCCTTTTTTTTGCTAGAACTACTTTTCAAACGATGTGAGTCCATTATAGCAACTGTTATAAGAATATTTAGAAAATTGCCGTCAAATGTTATTATGAGGCCTTAAAATGTATTTTTAATGAAAAAGCATGTCGAAATATCTTTAAAAAGCTCATATTATGTATTTTATGGAAAAATTATATTTTAAAATATTATAGAGATATAATGTTTATAGCATAGGAGGAATGGTATGAAAGAAGCATTTTTAAATCATACTATGAACTTTATTGCTAGTAATCAAGAAAACTTAAACGAAGAAGAAAAAGAAAAATTACAATATGGTTTAGAAGGGTTATATATGACTATAACTAAGCTTGTAGTAATCTTTCTAGTAGCTTTTCTTCTAGGATTTATTAAAGAGTTTATTATTACGTTAATACTTTTTAATATAATTAGATTCCCTGGTTTTGGATTTCATGCAAGTAAGTCTATAGTTTGTTTAATTACGAGTACACTTTTGATATTAGGACTACCATATTTATTTACTAGTATCGAAGTTGGTCTTAATATTAAGATAATTCTATGTATAGTTTCAGTTATAACATTTATAATTTGTGCACCTGCTGACACTTGGAAAAGACCTTTAACTAATAAGAAGAAAAGAGTACTTAGAAAAGTAGTGGCTTGTAGTTTGGCAGTTTTATATAGTGTACTTATTATAGTGTTTAATGGTATGGAAATTAGTAATTTATTAATGGCAGCTTTACTTATTGAAACAATATTAATATCTCCTATTATGTATTTAATATTTAAAGAACCATATAGAAATTATAAGAGGGTTTAAACATTTTATGTTTAAATAAATAGTAGTAAAGAAAGGAATGAGAAGGAAATGAAAAAAAGAATGGCTAAAGTTCTAGCAGCTGTTGCTATGTTAGCTACTGCAAGTGCTAGTATTGGATGCGTTTGGTGGTGTCTTAATGAGCCTGATGCACTAAAAAATATGGATTAGTTTTATCATGCTGGAGTGAATATTCACTCTTTTTATTTTTGAACTATTATTTTTTGAATGAAATAATTATTTAGAAACTGTTGTTCTGTGTTCAGTCTTTTTTCTCTTTTTATGATTTTATTTGCAAAATATAGGCCATTGCCATGCCCTTTTCCTTTACTGGTATAACCTTTTTTGTTCATCTTTTTTATTGAAATTACTTTATTGCATGTATTTGAAATAACAATGTTTAAATTTTCGTCTTTCTCATATATCTCTATAGTAATATTTTTCCTTTTCATCTTTTTACATTCATCTATTGCATTGTCTATATAGATACCTAAAATTATACAAATTGATTCTAATAATGTTTTATTTATTTTTGTTAACTTATTATTTATTTTAGGACTAACATCTATATACATATCAATATTATATTTATTTGCAAGTGCCAATTTATAATATAAGAGACCTTTTAAGCCGCCTTTTGGAATATCTTTTAATATTTCTATATAACTATCATCTATTAACATATTCATTTGTAACATTTTATCTATTTTTTTGTTTATTTCTTTTTTATTTGACAAATTTCTAATAATAGACAAATTGTTTTTTAATTCATGTCTATACATTTGTTCATTATCTATCCAATCTTCGAATGTTTGAACATAATTAAAAATTATATTGTATTCATCTTTTAATTTTTGATAATTATTTCTCTCCTCCATATAGATATAGTATAATATAAAGAACAGTACTATACTAAAAAAAGTAATAGTATATTGTAAATTAAATTCAAATATTGTGGTAATATTATAATACAATAAGCATACAACTCCAATAATTAAAATTGTAAAAATTGCAGTTTTCAGCTTATGACTATCCTCCACTTTTGAACTTATTTGTTTGAATATTTTAATTGTATTTTTATTGCGAGATACGAGTATTGTGATAATTCCTATGATTATACTATTGACTATGTTTATATACCAAATATTTCTAACTTGAGAATATGAGAATATTGGTATTTCTACTATGGTTAATGTTACATCAATTATAGCAGTTAGGAGCATAACATATCCGCACACTAAAATTGAATTTGTTACTTCTATATTAAATAAATACTTAATAATTATTATCATTAATACATAAACAATTACTGTTACTAGAAGACTATACTTAGTGTCATACATTAAGAGAGTTGGCATTGATATTATTATTAATGACAATAATACATAACTTTTCTTTATCTTTAAATTTGGTGCAATAATATTTTTTATAGAAAAGTAGGATGTAATTGCCATTATTAATGAACCTATTACTTTAATGATTATTAGTGACATAATTAATCAACTCCTTTTTACCTGATCTAGATATTAAGTTAGTGCTCATACCATTATCAAATAGCACTTCATTTTCTTTAATATCATAACTTCTTATTTTATCCGTATTTAAAATTAGACTCTTATGTACTTTTAAGAATCTCTTATCTAATTCTTTTGATATTGCACTTAATGTATACGGAGCTTTAAATGTTCCATAATCTGTATGAATTATACATCTTTTACTATCTTGTTCTTTTTCAATATAGATAATATTCTTTAATGCTATATTATACAAAGTATAGTTATACTCATAACTAAGACACTTTTCTCTACTGTTAAATTGTTTGTAAATTATCTTTAGAGTTTCATTTAACTTTGTTTTACAATTATCAAATTTACTTATAAAGTCTAATAGATATAACCTATTAGATAATGCTTCATATCTATATTCGGCAAATGCAGTTACGATTATGATAATAGAATTCCAATCATCTAGTTCTTCCCTTATAAATCTAGCAGCATCTAGACCAGAACCATTCTTCGTCTTAATATCAAAGAAATAGACTTTAAAGCCCATCTCTTTTCTAGCAAGATTTTCAAAATCTTCTTCATAACTCTCACATTCATATTTCTTATAATCGATATCATAGTTCATCATAAACTTATCAATCTCACCTTTGATTAAATCTCTAAATTCCTTTTCATCATCACATATAATAAAATTTAACACTACTACCTCCTCCTTTTATACTGCACACCTTTAAATTTTACCATATATTTCCAGTTTATAGGAATTTTGTCAAAAAAAAATAGTAGCTATTTAGCCCTATTTTTATTTTTTTTAGATTTAGGTTCTTTTTTAATAACTTCGCCTACTTTTTCGATTATATTATCTGTTACTTCTTTGTTCTTTTTAGAGATAACTGTTGTTCTTAAAACGAACCATACAACGATGATAAATATTATTATATATAATATTTTACCCATGAAAGGGTCTTTTAGGGAATAGAAAATTGAAGCAAAGGCGAATAAGATATTAAAACCATAGATAATTAAGACTGTAGTTCTTTGTGAAAAGTTCATTCCTAATAATTGATGATGGATATGTTCTTTATCAGGAGAGAACGGTGCTTGATGTTTTAATAGTCTTCTAATAATGGCGAATAGTGTATCTAGTATAGGTATTCCTAAAATCATTAAGGGAACAAATAAACTAGTTAAAGCTGGTCCTTTAAACTCTAAAAGAGTAATTACTGCTATCATAAAGCCTAAGTACATGGCACAGTCACCACAGAATATTTTAGCAGGATAGAAGTTATGAAGTAAAAATCCTAATGTTGCTCCTAGCATTATAAATGTTAATATCATAACTAAACTACCACTACGTCCTTGGAAAAATCCTATAATACCTATTGTTAAGAAGAAGATACTACTAATTCCTCCACTTAAACCATCTAAACCATCAATTAAATTTATTATGTTTACACATGCTACTACAAAGAGAATTGTTAAAGGATAGGAGAACCATCCAAAGTTAATAGTATAACCAAAGGCCGTTATGTTATTTAATAGGAATCCTCCATAAAATACTAGGATAGAGGCTGCTATTATCTGGCCAATTAATTTTGTCCTTGCACGAATAGATTTTATATCATCGGCAATACCAGTTAATATTATGATAAAGCTTCCTATTAAGATAGAATTCATCTGAACGCTTTCTGTTCCAAATAACATATAACCTATTAGGAAGGCTAAAAATATGCCAACTCCTCCTAATTTAGGGGTAGCTTTAGTATGAATATGTCTATGCCCTTCATCACTTCTTGGTATGTCCATTGCTCCTATATGTTTGGCTATTCTTTTCATAAAGGGCATTATTAAAGCAGAGCATAAAAACGTTGTTATAACTATTTTTAGAGTCTCTATTATTTGTTGATTCATAGTTTTTCCTCTTTTCTAAAATAATTATAACAAGTGGAATTGATTTTTACAATAAAAGAAAAACAACTTAATATTTTTAGTTGTTATCTTCTAATAATCTAATGTTATCTAAAAGCACTCCTGTTCCTTCTACTACACAAGTTAGAGGACTATCTGCAATTAGAACTGGAACTTTTAATTCTTTCTTTAAGACTTCATTAAGTCCTTTAAGCATAGAACCTCCTCCAGTTAATATTATACCTTTATCCACAATATCTGCGGATAACTCTGGTGGTGTTTGCTCTAAGACATTAGTCGCTGCTTTAACAATTTTATAAATAGATTCATGTAAAGCTTCTTCTGTTTCTTGTTCATTTATTTCAATGGTATTAGGTAGACCTGTTACTAGGTCTCTTCCTCTTACTTCAATTTTGTTCTTTTTATCAGGTTCATATAGGTTTGCAAATTCTATTTTTATATCTTCTGCTGTTTTTTCTCCTATTAATAATTTATATTTTTCTTTAATGTATTTAACAATATCTTGGTCAAAAACGTTACCTGCTATGCGAACTGAGGCACTATTTACGATATCATTTAATGAAAGTATGGCAATATCAGTAGTACCTCCTCCAATATCTATTACCATGTTAGCACTAGGCTTAGATATATCCATACCTGCTCCTATAGCTGCTACTTTAGGCTCTTCTTCTAAAAATACTTTTCTAGCACCAGTTCTCTCAGCTGCTTCTTTAATAGCATTTTTTTCAACAGGAGTTACATTAGTAGGACAACATATCAATATTCTAGGTCTTGATAAAAAGTTCCTAGCATGGATTTTTCTAATAAAATAGTCTAACATTATTTCGGTAATCTCAAAATCAGCGATTACACCATCTTTCATAGGCTTAATAGCTTTTACTTTCTCAGGAGTTCTACCTAGCATTTCACTTGCTTCTTTACCTACAGCTACTACTTTTTTATTATCAGTATCAATAGCGACTACACTAGGTTCATTTAAAACTATTCCTTGCCCTTTAATATAAATTAATACATTTGCAGTTCCTAAATCTATACCAATATCTTTTGATAACATTCTATCACGTCCTTTTACTGTTAATATTTTAGCAGAAATATAAACTATTGTAAATTACTTTTCTAAGAAAAAAACGGCATTTACTCCGTTTCTTCATTAGTGTTACTATTATCGCTTGTATCTTCAGTAGTGGTATTATCAGAAGTACTTTTTTCAGTAGTATCACTAATTACTTGATCAAAGTATTTGCTAGGGTCTACTACTTCACCTGATTTGTAAAGTTCAAAATGTAAATGGTTTCCTAAATCTTGATCAATTGTATTTGTTCCACTTTTACCTATTACTTGTCCTTGTTTTACTGTATCGTTCTTTTTAACTGATACTTCACTTAGACTTTGATAACTACTAATGAAGTCATTATCATGCTTTATTTCTACAACTGTTCCAAGAAGTTCATCTTCTCTGACATCTACTACTGTTCCATCTAAAACTGATACTACATCAAAGGTATTTTCTAGTCCAAAGTCCATACCAGAGTTTTGAATGTAAGTGTTTTCGTGATAAAGAATTGATTTTTCTTGGCTGTCGGCATTAGCTTGATAATCATAGAAGTATTTAAGAACTTGGACATTTTCATCTGTATATGGCTTTACCATTTTAACGTCCTCTTTAATTACTTCTCTATCCTTTTCATCATCATCAATTATAGATGAATTAACATATTCTAGGTCTTCTTCAGTAGGATTATTCGCTTGCATATTTTGACTTACATAGAAAGCACTCATTCCTGTTAGTGAGAAAGCAATTAGGTATGCTCCGATAATAGCTCCTTTTTTTAATCTTAATTTTTTCATTAATATCACCTCATTAAGAGTTTTAACGAAAATGAAAAAATTATACTTTAAATTTTAATTTTTAAATAATTATAGCAGATTTGTATAAGTCATAGATACAGTTTGTTACTAGGTAGATTAAGGAAATTGCTAAAAAGAAATAAAATACTCTTGCTTGCCAAATTTTATTTTTTTTAAAAATAGCATTGATATTAATTGAATCTAAACTCCAAATAACAATAATTGTTACGATAAAATATAAAAAGTATTTAACGCTCATTTCCTACCTCGTATTCTTTTATTTCATTTATTCTTCTAATATGTCTTTCTTGATTTGAAAATGGAGTTGTTATAAAGGTAATAATTAGGTTATATGCTGTATCTACTGACATATTTTCATTTAAGCAGATGATATTTGCATCATTATCTCCTCTTGTTTCTATTACATCTTCTAGTGATACAACTCTAGCGGCACGTACTCCTTTTACTTTGTTGCAGGCAATGGATATGCCGATACCACTACCACAGATAGCAATACCAAAATCTATTTCTTTATTAGCAAGAGCTTCTCCTAATTTAAAAGCATAGTCTGGATAATCAACATTTTCTGTTCCTTTAGCACCATAATCTATTACTTCGTAATCTTTTTTTAATTTTTCTAAAAGTTCTACTTTTAATTTGTAACCTCTATGGTCATTAGTTATTCCTAATCTCATTTGTTTAACCTCCTTAATACTAGTGTTCCTTCCATTACTTGGTTAAGATGGGAATAATCTATATAATTATCTTCTAGTTGCAATTTCATTTTGTAATTTAGTTCTTCTAATTCTGTAATGTTTGTTGGTAATAAATCATAATATGCTGGTTCTACTCTAACACTTCTTTTTAGCACATATACTTTTTTTGTTGTTAAATTTTCCAGCATAGGACGATAATTTAAATAAAGTCCTCCTCTTTTAATCATATTACCAGAAAAATCACAAGTTATACCTGCTTTAGTATGATATTCTTTAATACTTTTATGAAGCAAAACTATATCTCCTATAAAGAAATCAGTATCTGTACTAGTATTTATGCTCTCTTCTTTTAATATGGCTTCGTATATTTTATTTATACTTTCGCCATACATTTTTTCAGTTATTTGTCTTGCTATTCTATTAGTTTTTAAATTCTCTAATTCATTATGATAGGTCTCATATATTTTTTTATTGTTAAGAGATAATATTTCTTTTAAAGTAAAATCATACATCTTTATTCCCCTACTTTAGTATAACATAAAATAAAAGAAAAAAGCAGTAGGCACTGCTTATTCTCTAATCTTTTTTATTAAAACCATATTTCTTATTAAACTTCTCTACTTGTCCTGCTTTAGATGCTCTTCCTTGTTTTCCTGTATAGAATGGATGACAATTTGAACATACTTCAACATTTATTTCATCTTTATTAGACATTACTTCAAATGTTGCACCACAAGCACATGTTACTTTACATGGTCTATAGTTTGCTGGATTATTTTTTGCCATTTTTCTTCTCTCCTTTCGCCATGATAATTTATTTATCATAGAAATTATCCCTTTAAGGAACTAATTCGCTACTTAATATATCAAATTATTTAAGATTTGACAAGGTTTTTAACAGATTTTCATACCTAAAAATCAAATCTAAAGTAGTATTTACGAAAATTCGCAGCTAATTTATTACATTTTTATCTTACTATCTAGAAGTCAATATGATACTATTAACTTAGGAACATTTGATGTGAGTGTCGCCTCCATTCCATTAAGGAAAGGAGGAAAAGGTATGAAGACAAAGACTTTTATATTAAAAGTACTGAGGCTCATTCCTTCTATTTTGATTAGCCTTGCCTTCTTGGTACTAGTCTTAAAAATAGATTAGACACTCTGCATAAGAGTGTCAACTATTCATTAATTATGATGTTACATTCACTTGCAAAATCGAATGTTCCTCATTTTTTATTTTATGTAAATTTCTTTTTACATATACATCTTATCGCATAAGTATCTTTTTAGCAAGAGTGTTTTCACTAGAATTTAATCTATAGATAATTCTCTATTATTTTTGTTGCAATCATTTGATAAGCTTCTGTTGTTGGATAGATGTTAGTAGGATTATCTATGTAGTTTTTATTTCTTTTAAATAGATTATAAATATCTAAGTACTCTATATCATAAGTTTTACAAAGAGCTTTAGTTTTGGTTATTAAATAAGTATAGAGTCTTTCTGTTGTTAAACTTTCCTCTTCTAAGGGATTATAATAGCCTATAAAGATTATATCTTCTTTAGCATATTTTCTTAACTCTTTAAAAAGTGCGTCTAACTCTTCAACAGTTTTATCTACTATAGTAGTTATTTCTTTGTTAGATAAATTTTCCACAGATACTGTGGATAAAGTTAATTCTGTTAGAATATCATCCATTCCTACTGATAAGGTTACTAAATCAGCTTCACGGAGACATTTTTTTAAAGATAAAGATTTACCATCTTTTTTTATAGTCCAATTTGTTTCTAATTTATTTTCTAAATCTACTATTCTTGTGCCACTTGTAGAAAAATAGTTATTATAGCTTTTTAGTAAGTCTTTATCTTTAAGATAATTAGATAGATAGTTACTATAACCATAGTTAGTGTTACCATTGGAGTCTATTCCAACACTTAAAGAATCTCCTATTGATACATAAGTTATTTTATCTGTATGATTAAAGTAATAAATTGTATATACTAAAATAGAGATGATTAAAAGACAAAGTATTTTTTTCATTTTTACCTCCAAAAAAAGACTAGAGTCATATATTATAATTATATTTCTCTAGTCTCTTTTTAATGCTTCTATATGTCTTTTAATTCAAGATTAGCTCCTACTCCTAGGAGTTTTTCAACAATATTTTCATAACCTCTTAAAATGTGTTCAACATTAGTTATCTTTGTAGTACCACTTGCCATTAAGCCAGCGATTACTAAAGATGCTCCTGCTCTAAGGTCAGTTGCAACTACATCTGTTCCTGTTAATTTGGTTGGACCAATGATAGTTGAAGTTTGATTTTTTACTCTTATATCGGCACCCATTTGATTTAAATATGGAATATGCATAAATCTATTTTCATAAATTGTTTCTTCTATTTTACTTCTACCATTACACATAGTAAGAAGTGGTGTTAGAGGTTGTTGTAGGTCTGTGGCAAAGCCTGGATATGTTTGTGTTTTGACATTTACTGGTTTATAGTCTTTACCACTACTTACTATTATATAATCGGCTCCAATATCTAAGAAAACTCCCATTTCTTCTAATTTACTAGTTAAAGCTTCGATATGTTCAGGAATGATATTAGATATTTTTAAATTATTGCCAATGGCAGCGCCAAGGATTACATATGTTCCTGCTTCTATTCTATCAGGAATTACTTCGTGGAAGCATTTTCCTAACTTTTCAACACCAATAATCTCAATACTACTTGTTCCTGCTCCTCTTATTTTAGCACCCATGTTGTTAAGAAGCGTTGCGACATTAACAATTTCTGGTTCTTTTG
Source organism: uncultured Mycoplasmatota bacterium (assembly GCA_946486465.1). Taxonomy (GTDB): domain Bacteria; phylum Bacillota_I; class Bacilli_A; order RF39; family UBA660; genus Onthousia. The sequence continues at coordinate 42,588 of CAMLTY010000001.1, read as the reverse complement.
CAGCATTATCAATAATAGTTGTTCCTTTAGCTAGGACAGCTGCTAGCATGATATTAATTGTGGCACCAACACTTGCAAAGTCTAGATAGATATTAGCACCCTTTAACTCTTTTGCTTCAACAGTATAAATATTTTCTTTATTAGTAACTTTAGCACCTAAGGCTTCAAAGCCCTTAAGATGAAGATTAATTGGTCTTGCTCCTATTGAACAGCCTCCAGGTAAGGCCATAGTTACTTTTTTAAATTTACCAAGCATGGCTCCCATAAAGTAGTATGATGCTCTTAATTTTTTAGTATACATACTAGGTATTTCTTTGTTTACCATATCCCTTGGATTAATAACAAGACTTTCTGTCGCTCTTTTTACATCAACATTTAAAAACTCTAATATCTCACATAAAGCAGCGGTATCTGTAATATCAGGGACATTGCAGATAGTTACTTCTTCACTTGATAAAATTGCTGCTGGTATTAATGCTACTACACTATTTTTAGCCCCACTTATTCTTATTGTTCCAGAAAGAGGATTGCCTCCTTTTATTTCAAGCATTTTCATAGTTAATCACACACTTTCTACTATATTATATTATTAATTTAATTTTTGGAACTAATATGATTTGGGTTAAAAACATCTACAAGCTCATTAATTTTATCTTTCATAGACATCTCTCCACTACCTATAACTTTTCTTGGGTCATAAACACTAGGATTTTCTTTTATAAAGTCTACTACAGCTTTATGCCAAGTTACTTGTAATTCTGTATTTATATTTATTTTACTAATTCCACAGCTTATTGCCTTTTTTATCATATCATAAGGAATTCCTGTTCCACCATGTAATACTAATGGAATAGATAAAGCCTCATTTATCTCTTTCATTCTATCAAAGTCAAGATTAGGTTCTCCTTTATAAAGTCCATGAACAGAACCTAAAGCAGGAGCGATAGAGTCTATTCCTGTTTTAGCAAGTTCGATGCAGTCTTCTAGAGTTGCTCTAAAGACATCTCCATAAATATTATCTTCAGTACCACCAACATGGCCTACTTCTGCTTCTACTGATACTCCTTTAGGATGAGCATAATCTACTACTTCTTTAGTTATTTTTTTATTAGTTTCTAAGTCATATTTACTAGCATCTATCATAACACTAGAAAATCCAGCATCAATTGCTTCTTTACAACTTTCAAAACTACTTCCATGGTCTAGATGTAGGCAGACAGGAATAGTTATATTTAAATCTTTAATTAATCCTTCTACCATACATCTTACAGCATAAAAACCTCCCATATACTTTTTAGCACCTTCACTAACACCTAATATTACGGGAAGATTTTCTTCTTGCATTTTCTCTAAAATATATTTTGTCCACTCTAAATTATTTATATTAAAATGTGGCACAGCATATTTCTTTTCTTTGGCATCTTTTAACATTTCATTAAAATTTACTAACACTATTATCACCTTCATATATATAATAATGCATGTATCTAGTGTTTGTCAAAAGAAAAAGAGGAAAGATTGCTTTCCTAACTATTGTTTTCTATTATATTATTTATATATTCGATGAGGTATAATGGTATATTTATTATATTGCCACTTTTATCTAGATTATCTAGTGATAATCTTATCATAATATCAGGATGATATTTTTCGTTATACTTAGTTAAACTTATATGGTTTCTGTTTCTATTTGACTTTACTTCGATAGGAATAGTTTTGTTTTTATATTGAATTACAAAGTCTATTTCATTTCTTAAAAATGTAAAGTAATAAGGTGTTTCATCATTTATGCAAGTTAACATATTTAAACAATAGTTCTCTGAAAAAGAGCCCTTAAATTCTTCGAATAATTTATTTTCTTCTAAAATAATACTACTATCTAGATTAGACATTCTTCTTAAAAGTCCTACATCATTCATATATATTTTAAAAGAGTCTAAATCTACATAAGCTTTTAATGGTACATCAGGTTTAGTAATATTATATACTTTAGTAATTAAATTAGCATCATTTAGCCAGTTAAGAGCCCCTTCATATTCTCGAGCCCTTGCTCCTTCTTTTAAAGCTTTATATATAAACTTTTTATTTTCTTTAGCAAGCCCTTTAGGAATATTATTCCATATTATAGATATTTTATTGGCTTCATTATTTGTTGTGTGTTTAGAAAAGTCTGTTTCATAAGAGTTTAAAATATTTTGTTCTAGATAATTAACTCTTTCTATATCTTTCTCTTCAGTCCAAGATTTTACTACTTCTGGCATTCCTCCAATAATAAAATAGGTTTTTAGTTTTTCTTCTAATTCTATTCTAAATACATCAGGTATCTTTTCTACTTTTGTAATACTTTTCATAAATTCTACTAAATTTGCTTTACCATCAGCGATAAGAAATTCACTAAAAGTCATAGGATACATATTTAGAAAATCTACTTTACCTACTGGAAAAGAAGTATGTGATAATCTAATTCCAAGAAGGCTTCCTGCACAGACGATATGATATTCATTAGCTTCTTCATAAAAATATTTAAGGGAATTAAGAGCATCACTACATTCCTGTATTTCATCGAAAAATATTAGAGTTTTTCCTGGTACTATTTTTTTACCATGTACTAATATTAACTGTTCTATAATTCTTTTAGGATCTTTACTTTTTTTAAATAAGCTTGATAAAGACTCATCATGGTCAAAGTTAAAATAGGCAAGGTCAAGATATTCATTCTTTGCGAATTCTTTTAGTATATAGGTTTTTCCTACTTGTCTTGCTCCCTTTAATATTAAAGGTTTTCTATTCTTATCATTTTTCCATTTAACTAATTTTTCCATAATAAAACGTTGCATATGTAACACCTCCTATATGTAGTATATACTATATTATAGCATTTAATCACACTTTTGCAACGTTTTTTAGGATTTTTATCACATTTTTGCAGGTATTTTTGCTTTGTTCATCACACTTTTGTTTAAAATCATAAGAAAAGAAGTGTTATTTGACTTCTTTTACAAGTGGGTTTACAATATGAAATCTTAATGGAAGTATTTCTTTTTTCATAATCTCTTCCATCTCTTCATCTGTAATTATTCTTTTTCTCATAATACTTCACCCAGTCTTATTTTTTACAATATTTTTCTTTTTATTCAAAGAAATAAGTAAGTGCTAGTATAAATAGTAAAATACTTCCAATTATATTGGCGACTTTACCAAATTTTAAAGTTAAAAACTTACCGATATTAAGTCCTAAAAAGGTAAAAATAAAACTTGTTATTGCAAAGATTGCTCCTGCTAAATAGATATTTTCATTATGAGTTCCTAGGGCAATTCCCACAGAGAAACTATCGATACTTACACTAAAACCAAAGAGAAAAGCATTTAATAAATTTTTAAAATCTTTTTTTTCTTCATCTAACTCTTTAATATTAAGTAACATTTCAATGCTTAAAACAGTAAAGATTATTCCTACTAAGATATCGGGATTACTTATTATATGATGAACGATAAATAGTCCTAATACACTTCCTAAAAGGGGCATAAAAAAGTGAAATATTCCTACTGTTATACTTAAAAAGTTTTTAATTTTATTAGATAGATTTAAAGTACCATAGACAATAGATAATGAAAAGGCATCCATACTTAGACCTATCGCTAGTATTATAAACTCTAAAATATTCAAAGTAATCACCTATCAAATTTTATTCAGATAGGTAGATATTTATTATAAGTATTTATCTATCATTTCTTTAACAAAAGATTTATACTCTACTTCATCAGTATTATTATCCTCACCTTCCATTAAACATAAAGGAGGAAATAAAACACACCACCAATTTTCACCATTACCACTTCCTAGAGTTACGACTAGTGACTCATAATAACCTTCTTCATATATAACTCCTTTATAGTTTTTCTCTGGAAAATAATTGATACCATAGTTTACTTTATAGCTCGTCTTTATCTTATTAGTTAGAAGTGTTCTTTCTACTAAAGATTCAAAATGACTTTGATTTTCTTTTAAAATCGTTCTTGTTTCATCAATTGAAGTACTGTTTTTTAAAAGCTTATCTAAATCATCTTCTAAAGCATCTTTAACAATAGTTTTCGTTTCTTGGTCTTCTTTAGTATTTGATTCTGCTATTACTCTAAATCTTATCGCTTCATTAGGTATTACTATCTCATCACTTTCTTTATTTAAATTAGGTATAAATACTAAGATTAAACTTGCTAAGATTAAATATTTTTTCATATAAAAATATCACCCTTTCTACACTTAATTAATGAGTGATATTTTATATTTTTAATCAATATTTTTTTCGACAAAAAGCATTCTATCTTTAGCACTTAAATCTTTTTTAATAGTTACTTTGCTATTAGGAATAGTATTTTGGATTAATTCTTTTAATTTTTCTCCTTCAAGATATCCTATTTCAAAGGCAATTAAATAATCATCTTTTAGGTATTTATTAATATCTTTTAAAATACTTCTATAACAGTCTAGTCCATCGCTTCCTCCATATAAGGCAATGGCTGGCTCATTATTCTTAACTATCTCTTCTATTTCTTCATCAGTCATAATATATGGGGGATTTGATACTATAACATCATATTTATCTAGAGAAGCATTACTAAACCAGTCACTTTTTATAAAGTTAACATCTAGTCCTAGACTTTTAGCATTAGACTCTGCTACTTTTAAAGCTTCTTCACTAATATCAACTAAAGTTACTAAAGAATTAGGAAAGAAATGTTTTAAAGTTAGTCCGATGACTCCACTACCACATCCTAAATCTAAGATTTTCGGATTAGTTATATTTTTCTTTTCAAGATAGTTTTTAATATTTTCAACTAACTCTTCTGTCTCAAAACGTGGTATTAACACATTTTCATTAACTTTAAACTTTAAGCCATAGAAATTAACATGACCTATTACGTATTGAATAGGTCTATTTTCACTTAAAGCTTTTAAAGATTCTTTATAAAGATTAATAATACTATCATCTACTACTTTATCTAAAATAGTTAATAGTTCTAGGGGGTTAACCTCTAGGAAAGTTGCTAGTAACATTTTAGCATGAGTACTACTTGTATATTTCTTACCATAGACAATTAACTCTTCAACTGTCATTCTTCTTCTCCTGCTAGTTTTCTTCTTTGGTCTTCCATAGTTAAAGCTTCTATTATCTCATCTAAATCTCCATTCATAACTCTATCTAAGTTATTAGTAGTAAAGCCAATTCTATGGTCTGTTACTCTATTTTGTGGATAGTTATATGTTCTTATTTTTTCGGCTCTATCTCCTGTACCTATTTTATTACGACGAGATTCACCTAATTCTTCTTCTTGGCGTCTTAATTCTTGTTCATAAAGTCTTGCTTTTAATACTTTCATTGCTTGCTCTTTATTTTGAATTTGACTTCTTTCATTTTGACAAGTAACAACTGTATTAGTTGGTAAGTGAGTAATACGAACAGCGCTATCTGTAGTATTTACTCCTTGTCCTCCACAGCCAGATGATCTATAAATATCTATTCTAAGGTCTTGGGGATTTATCTCAATATTAACATCTTCTGCTTCTGGCATTACAAGTACTGTGGCAGTTGAAGTTTGAATTCTCCCATTACTTTCTGTAACAGGGATTCTTTGAACTCTATGAGAACCACTTTCATACTTAAGCTTTGAGTAGGCACCATTACCTTTAACCATGAATTCTACTTGACTAAAGCCTCCTGCTGTTCCTTCTTCAGCATTGATTAACTCTGTTTTGAAGCCTACTTTGTCAGCATATTTAGAATACATTCTATAAAGGTCTCCTGCAAAGATATTAGCTTCATCTCCTCCAGCTGCTCCTCTTATTTCGACAATAACGTTTTTATTATCGTTAGGATCTTTTGGTATTAAAAGTATTTCTAAGTCTCGTTCCAACTTTTCTTTCTTTACTTCTAAGTCCTTTAACTCTTCTTTAGCGATATCTTTTAATTCATCATCTTTTAACATTTCTTTAGTCTCAGGAATAGCTTCAATAACCTTTTTATATTCACGATAAACTGTTACTACTTCTTCTAGTTCAGACATTTCTTTTGATAATTCTCTTGTTTTATTAATATCTTTTAGGACTTCTTCACTCATTAGTTCTTTTTGTAAGTCCATATATTTCTTTTCTGTAGCTTCAAGACGTTCTATCATTATAACCAGTCCTTTCTTTTTCTTTGTAATTATAGCATAGCTTATCCCTAAATACAATCTTGTTTTCTATTAAATCAATATCTATAGTTGTAGTCTATCGTTCCCCATTTACTTTTTACTATTCTTTTAGGTTTTTCTTCTATTACAGTTCCAAGTGGTAGTTCATATAAATCTTTTTTTATACTGTAATTAGTAATATAATTGCCTACATATACTTTTTATTGTTATCATTTCCTATTACTACTAATTCATGCAAGAATTGTTTGCTTTGATAAATGCATCATATTCTCATAAATAAATTTAAACAAATTTCCTATTAATATAGAGGCATCTTCTTTAGAAGTCATTTGTTCCATGAAAAATCCAAAATAATATGCTTTATAATTCAATACAAAATATCCACAGTCATTTCTTAAATTTAAACTATCTAAACCTCCAGTTTTATGATACACTTCTATGTCTTCATAAATATATCTTTGACTTGCATCTTTTAATCTTTGTTTGTGTAATATATTTTTTGCAATATCACACAATTCTTTATTTAGAATCTTTTCTTGGTATAATTGTTTATATAAATGATACATATCTTCATTACTTGTATAATTTTCTTTTCCTGAGTCATATATTCCCATAAATCTATTAAGTTCTGTATTTAATAATCCATTTTTTTTAAAAAAATCATTATAATATTGAAAACCAAACAATTCAATTAGTACATCTGTTGCTAAATTGTCACTATTAATAATCATAAAAGTTAATAATTCTAATACTGTCGCTTTTCTTTCAATTTCATTATAGATTCCATCTTCATCATCTAAATCTAAATTTCTAAAATCTATTAATCTATCTAATTCTAATTCATTAATTTGGACTTTTTTTAATACAGCTATCATGATAGCTACTTTTATACAACTAGCAGAATTTACTTTTATATTTGGATTATGCTCTATAATTATATTCCCATTAAAGTCTTTAATTTCAATTGATATTTTACTTTCCTTTGTTGTATATTTGTTTATTATTTCTTCCAAATCTTCAAATTTTAATTTCTTATTCATATTCATTACTTCATCCTCCTCTACAAATATATTATAAATAGTAAATAGAACTATTGTAAATCATTATTTTTTCTAAGATATACAAGGTATATAGCAAGTACTATTTGAATAAAACCTATTAAGGCTGCAACTCCAAAAATATATTTAGATCCAAAGATAAATAATATACCTGTTAAATATAATCCTATAGCATTCCCCAGACTACCTACAAGCTCTCTAATATTTGAAAATAATAAATGATATTTTGTATCTATTCTATTTAGATAAATGGCATCTGTTTTATCTTCATAAGCAGTCGTTAAGAATAGAGAAATTGTTATAGCGATTAAAGTCATCTCTTTTGTTGGGAAGATAAAAACTAAAGAATATCCTAACATTCTTGGACCAAATTTAAATAAGATGGTTAGATAGTCATTTTTAGGTGTTAATTTCTTCAAAGCTAGAATACCAAAGATATCCGCTATTATTCCCATAAATAGAAAGTAAAATGTAGCATTTTTTGATGATATATCTAAAATATTAGTTAGTATTAACATTTGCACACCTAAAGCACAGTTGTAAGAGATATTTCCTATAAAAATATAAAATAAATATAAACTATCAATTTTATCTTTTTTCAATATTTTTAAATAATCTTTTACACTTATACTTTTATAATGGATTTTTTCATTAAGTTTAACCTTACTTAAAGATAAAAAGGCAATAATTAAGCAAATTAAAGCGATTAAAAGAAAACTGTTATAATCAAAAATATAATTACCAATTGTAAATCCTAAAAGTATACCACCTAATAAAACTCCAGGATCTTGGCAAATATAAGTCGTTAATTTACGATAACTGTAAATTTTATCATTCTTTATAACTCTTGTAATTAAGGGATATATGGCTAAGTATCCTACGGTATAACTAGCGATATCAAAGATAAAGAGAATTGCTATCACTCTAGTAGGCAAATGTTGATAGCCTATAAAAAGAATTAGATAAGATATTATCCTTATTATGAGAGTTGTGCTTACTAATTTCTTTATATTAGTCATACTTATTTTTAGAGATATAAATATTATTGATATCGCTCCAAAGAAAGTAGCAAGGCTCATCACTCTACTTATCTCACTTGGATCTAGATTATTTTCTTCTAACCAAAGAAGTCTAAAGTTATTCCATAATCCGAAGGAAATACTAAAGAAAATAATCATTATAAATATATATTTCAAGTTTTTATTCTTAAGTAAATCTTTCATATTATACTCCTGATAAATTATTATTACTTACACTACTGCTGTCTCTTAAATTTAAATAGTACTTATTATTTTCTAAAGACTTAGGTGTCCCATCAGCAACTTTCTTTCCTTTATCAACGATAATTAAATGGTCTGCTTTATTCATTACTTCTTTTTTATGGGTAATAATGATAACAGTATGGTCTTTTGATAACTCTTTAAAGACTTTAACAACTTTTTTAGTGTTAGAGGCATCTAATGATGATGTTACTTCATCAAATAAAAGTATCTCTGCATTGGTTAATATGCTTCTTGCAATAGATAGAAGTTGTTTTAATCTTGTAGAAATATTAGAACTGTTTTCTTCTATTACTGTATTATAACCTTTAGGTAGACTTAGTATTTCATTATGTATTCCTAGTCTCATGCACACTTCTTGTATTCTTTTAAAGTTAGAATCCACTAAAGATATATTATCTCTTATACTCATATTAAAAAGAATACTTTTTTGTGTTACAACACTGACATTAGTCTTATAAACGTCATTAGTATAATTATATATATCTTCTTTATCTATTAAGACATTACCACTATCAGGTTTTATTAATCTAAGGATAATATTTAAAATAGTACTTTTTCCACTACCACTACGTCCTACTATAGCGGTTAATTCATTAGGTTTTACTTTAAAGGTTACATCTTTTAAGACTTGTTTATCTTGATATGAAGAATAAACATGACTAAATTCTAATATTCCTTTAATATCATCTTCATTAACTGTATTTGTTACTTTACTATTTTTAGGACGATAATTTAAAAGTGAATAAATTCTTTCCACAGACACTCTACAGTCTATAACATTTTTTACACAGGTTTGTAAGACATATTTTAATTCTTGGTTCATCATAGTAAAGTATCCTATTACTAAAACTATCTTATCAACAGTATAAGCATTCTGAAATAATAAGAATAAGGTAACTGCATAAATACTTACTTCTCCTAAATCTAATATTAGTTGTAAAAAATTAAATTGAATATCATGATATCTTCTTTTCATTCTATAATTATGGCAGAACTTTTTGTTGATAGTATTAAAATAATTATAATATTTATCTTGCATGTCATATACTTTAATCTCTTCAAGTGATGATAATTCTTCTAGAAATACACCAGCGATTTTATCTTGATATTTTCTTTGTTTATTTAAATATTTTACTATTTTCTCATTGAATATCATCATAAATATGACATAAAGACTAGAGAATAAGAATACTACTAAACCTACTAATGGTGAGGTTAATGCTGTTAATATTACAATTACTATTATTCTGATAAAACCTATAATGATATCACTTAAGTTATCATTAATACCTACAACTTTCCAGATATCACTAGATGAGCCTTGTAGTACTTCATCTATATCTTTATGTTTGGAAAACTCTAAATCGTAGGTTGTAAGTTTATTAAAGACTTTCTTCTTAAGTCCTGTATAACAGTAATTTGAATCTAAAGCTCCACCTTTATAATTCCAATAGTAAAATATTACTTTAGCAGTGGCTGCGGCAAAGAAGTAAAATATCCATTTTAAGGCTTTTTGATAGTCTCCTAGTGTTAGATACTTAACAATACCTGAAGCGGTAAATGGTAAGAGGATACTTGCAATGACTGCTAAAACTTTAGAGACAAAAATCATGGTGTAATAACCTTTATGAGGTTTAATACAAGACCAATATTTTTTATAGGTATCTATCATTAATCTCATATTATCACCTCACTTTCAGGGCCTAATTTTTCTTTTAGGTCTGTTAAGGACTTATAACTTTTCGCTTTACCTTTATTTAAATAAATTATTTTATCAGCTTTATTAATTAGGTCTTCTCTATTAGTTATGACTAAAATAGTATGATCTTCTTTAAGTCTTACTAATAGATTTATAATTTCATTAGTTGTTTTAGGATCAAGTGATGCAGTTATATCATCCATTAGAAGGATTTCCGCGTCTGTTAAAAGACTTCTAGCGATTGATAAAAGTTGTTTTTGCCCTCCTGATAAGTTAGTAGCATTACCTGTTAAGACTGTACTATAGCCTTTAGGTAGACTCATAATAAATTCGTGTAATCCAACTTCTTTGATTACTTCTTCCTGTCTTTTTTTATTACTGTTAACAAGACGAAGATTATCTCTAATACTCATGTTATAGATAAAAGGATTTTGTTTAACTAGAGTTATATTAGAAGCATAGATACTATCACTATATTCATAGATATTAACACCATCTAGATATATTTCTCCACTGTTTATTCTATAAAATCTTAGAAGTAAGTCAAATAGAGTTGTTTTACCACTTCCTGATGGTCCGATAATGACATTTAAAGTATTTGGTTTTATTTCTAGATTAACATTATCTAAAATATATTTAGAATTATATTTATAACTTACATTTTTTAATACAATAGAACCATATATTTCATCATTTTCGTATTTACCAAAGAGATTAGATAAATCATCTTCATAAGTTAAGGTTTCATTTACTCTTTTTACAGAAACATGATATTCTTTTATTTCCCGATATGATGAAACCAGTTCTGTTAAGTTTTCTATTAATTGGTCGTAATAACCAATAATTAAAATTACTAAATCAATAGTTGCATTAAATTTAACCATAAAGATTAATAAAACAAGATATAAAATAAACTTTGTATATTGAGGTATTAGAGTACTAGTATTTTCATTTCTAGCAAAGTATTTACGTTTTTTAAAATAAGCTTTAGTATATCTATTTAGTTTAGTTTGTAACTTTTTATAAAGTTTATCTTTTATAGGAAGTGTTTTTATTTCTTTTAGGGCATTTAACTCTTCTACATAAGTAGAATTTATAGTATCATTATGTTTCTTTTGTTCTTTTAAATACTTAGAAAACTTATCCATGTTCTTTAACATGAAAATAATATAGATTACTAAGGAAATAACTGTGATAAGGGCAAAGATAAGGTGGGCTTTAAATATTAAAATTACTGTTAATATAATCATAAATATTGTAGATATATAAACAGTTATAGAATCCAATAAGTCACAATAATTAAATAAATCTTCACCTTCTAGACTTAACATTTTTCCTTTATCTAAAGTTTTAGAGATTTTTCTTTAGGAAGTACATATTTTATTAAATAACTTTTTATTTATAGTATCACAATAATAAGTTTAAAGAAAACTATATATGTAGTAGTTAAAATACCAAATGATTTCATAAACAATGTAGGCGATGGCAAGATAAAAGGTGTAAGTATATGCTAGTGTGTTCCCAACTGTTGCATATTTTATTATTTGACTTGCAAAATATGGGAATAATGCCATTACTACATATCCTAAGATACATGATAAAAAGAAAAGAAAGGTCATAAACTTCTTAAAGGGTACTACTTTAAAATCATTATATACTTCTTTTAAGTACTTCATAACTGCAACACTCCTATACTCTACTGTATCTATTATAACAGAAAAAAGAAAAAGAACTAAACTTTTTTTATTTTAGCTCTCTTCTAATTCATCTTCATCAACTACAACTAAATCTTTTAAATCTTCATTAGCATCAGCATAGTCATCATCGTCATCTGTATCACCAGAGTCATAGTTATCTTCTTCAGATTCATCTGGTAAGATTGTATCTTCTTTAATTTCTTCATCCTCTTCTTCTTCGTCCTCATCATCTGTTACTTTAACTATTTTATCAGATGTATGACGACTTCTTAAGTCCCAGTTACCATCTTCTAAAAGAATGAATCTTTTATCAGTTGTAAGAAGTGTATAATAGTCACCTATTTTCTCCTCAAAAGTTTTATTAGGAAGTTCTAGTAATGTTACTACTCTTTTAAAAAGGTCAGCAGTATTCATTTTTCCTTCTTCTTCTAATATATAATATGTTATATCCTTATGCGATAATAATTCTAAATCTTCTTTTTTCATTTTAGCTAACTTCATAAAAATTCCTCCTATAGCTAAGACATTATATGTAATAATTTTTTATTTGTGTATTAAATCAGATAAAGTTATAGCATGATTTCATATAAAAGGCAATACTTTTTTATATATTTATATTTTTTTACATTTTTTCTGGCGCTTCAATGGCAAGTATATCTAGTAGTTCTTCGTTGGTTTCTTTTACTAATTTTGTTAATGTAAGCCAGCTTTCTTTTATCTTTTCATCACTTTCAGTTAAGATGTGATTTGCCTCATAAAATCTACTGTATAAGCTTGTCAAGTTATAAAGATAATCTGCTATAGAACTTAAATCTTTATTATTATAAGCTTTATGTAAAATATTATTCTTCTCCATTAATAAAAGTATTATTTCTTTTTCAGTATCTGTTGGTTTATTATAGTAGTTACTATAGTCTATACCTCGTTCTTCTGCTTTCTTTAAAATAGATTTCATTCTAATAGTATTATATAAAATATATGGTCCTGTTTTTCCTTCTACATCAATAAATTTACTAGGCTCAAAGATATAATCTGTTGTTCTATTAGGTAAAAAGTCAGCATATTTAATCGCTGCGATAGTTATTTTTTCAGCGATTTCTTCTTTATTATCCATATCTTTATTCATATGAGTAAGTATTTCTTCTTTGACACTTTGAATTAGGCTTTTTAGAGTTGCAGCATTACCATCTCTTGTTTTAAATGGTTTACCATCAGTTCCATTCATCGTTCCAAAGCCATAATACTCTAAAACTGTATCTTTAGAGACAAGTCCTGTTTTATAGGCTGCTCTAAATACTTGCTCAAAATATAAGCTTTGACGCATATCTACTACATACCATATTTCTTTAGGATTAAATCTTTTCATACGAGAAGTGATAGTTGCAAGTTCTCTTGTAGCATATAAAGTTGCTCCATTACTTTGAAGAACAATAAGGGGAGGCATAGGAGCTTTATCTGTATCTTCTATTACTTCAACTATTTTAGCTCCTTCACTTTCTACTAAATATCCAGATTTCTCCATGATATCAATAGTCTCTTTGATATAAGGATAGGCATCACTTTCTCCTTCCCATAAATCAAAGTCTGTATTTAATTCTTTATATATACTTTTTATATCTTTTGTAGATATCTCTTTTATCTTATCCCAAAGAGCGACATAGCCTTTATTTTTACCTGATTCTAACTCGGCAGTTATTTCTCTAACCTTTTCCATTATCTCTTCATTTTCTTTTGCTTTTATACTTGCAGTAGGATAGATTTCTTCTAAGTCTTTTCCTGTTATAGGTAATTCATCCCAAGTAATTTCTTCTTTTCCACTAAAATAGTTAAGATTAGGATATCTTTCTTTTAGTTCATAGATTACCATTCCAGATTGACGACCAATGTCTCCAAAGTGGACATCAGAGATTACTTCTTTACCTAGACGTTTTGCAAGTCTTTTTAAAGCTTCACCAATATTTGCACTTCTTAAATGTCCTACGTGAAGAGTTTTAGCGATATTCGCACCACCATAGTCGATGATAATTCTTTCTTCATTAAGTTTTTCCACATCTTTTGGGGAACTCTTAATAACTTTTTCCACATATTCTGTTAATAACTCGTCTTTAAAACTTAAGTTAATGAATCCTGCACCTGCAATATTTATATTTTTAAAATAGCCTGTTTCTTCTAGACATTTAACTAAGTCTTCGGCAATATCTCTTGGTGATTTATGCATTACTTTAGCAAGTTTCATAGCATCATTAATTTGATAGTCACCTAACTCTTTTTTACTACTTGTTATTAATTGTACTTCATCAAGGGGAATACCCTTTTCCTTAAATTTATTTAATATATCTTTTTCAACAGTATTTAAAAAATTCATAATGTCCTCCTTCTATAAATCTTTATAATAAATCATTTTTGTCTTTATGTCACTTAAATTATTTTCCGCAAGTTCTATTAAGACTCCACCTTTTAATTCTTCTTTACCATAAGCACTATATCCTGCACTACCTGTCATTTGAAATTTAATATTACAGAATGTACCAGAGAATGTATCTTCATGGCTATGTGATGATATAATTGCTTTTACATCTCCGCGTTCTAAAATACTTGTGAATAGTCCTGAGTTTAAAGCACCTATACGTAGTCTTTCACCACTTTCTCCTATTAAATTTGTTTCTTTGGGATTTTTTTTGATATTGTCTGTTTCCCATAAAGAAATATGTGTAAAAAGAATAGCAGGTACTTTTTTATTATTATATTTTTCTAAATTTTCACTTGTCTCATAATACCATTTAATTTGACTAAAATGAATGAAATCCCATTCTGCTGATAGACTACTAACATTAGGAAGATTTGTTTTTTCTCTCATATTTGGAAATGAATCATCTATTCTATTATTGCAGTCTAAAGCGAATAGATTAAAGATAATCTTTTTACCTTTAGAATCTTTTATAGGTAAAACAAAGTTGGTAGTTCCTTTAACTGTACTATCAGTATGTTTAGAAAGACAATAATCATAACTCTCATATATTTCCTGTTTTATATCATCATCTATTTTTAAATCGTGTTCATGATTACCAAAAACATGAGCCCAAGGAATTTTTCTTTTTTCCATTGGTTCTGTGAAAATATCTAAATACTTCTTTAACTCTTCTTTATCTTTTATAATACTTCCATCAAATATATCTCCATTTAACATAATAAAATCTGGTTTTATTTTATATATTAGTTTGTTAATATCATCTAGTGTCTTTATATTATAATTTAAACTTTCTTGAATATCTGATAAAACTAAAATTTTAAACTTCTTATGTTGATCAAACTTTAGTTCTTTTTTTGTATTAAGATTATACTTTAACTTTCTATTTATCATTTATTAATCCTTCTTCCTTAAGATAATCTTCTAAATATTTATCTTTATCTAAAATAACTAAAGGACAGTTATAATCTTCTTCTTTATAACTCCAAGTATCTAAATTTAACATAACATTATCTATTAATTCTTTACTATTTCCTCGTTTTCTATATCTTTCTAATAGTATTTCTTTAGAGTCTTTACTAGGTAAAATAAAAGTGTAAGGAATATTATTTTCTTCTAAAAGTTCTCTTATATCAAGTGATGATGATACTAAAATAATATCATACTTATTAGAAGTTTCTTTTATTGTATTTATAAAATTATTAGGCCAGTTAGGATTAACTTTTCTATTAGGTGTTTCTTTTAGTTTCTCATAATCTTCTTTTTTTATATTAGTATAATCATAGCGATAAGGATTACTTTGTAAATCTAGAACATTTGAATATTTCTTTCCAACATATGTCTTTCCTAATCCCGCAAAAACACTAAATACTCTCGCTCTCATAATACTCTCCATTCTACTTTAAACTCATGTTTAAAGTCATTTCCATCTATTTGATATATAACTTCATAAGTAGTATTATCTTTATTTATATTAAAGGTTTGCATTGGAACAAAACCTGTTTGTTTTAAATCTTTTAAAAACACTTCAAAATTAGTTTTTTCATTTTCCACAAATTTATAACTTAATATAGTATCTTCTGTTTCTCGTAGCATAATATTATCATCTAAAAGAATAGTTAAAACAGCTTTGTTATCTTGATACTGTATTAAGTTTTTCTTTTCATCAATTGTTCCTTTACCTTCAAAAGGTAATTCTTCATCTTTGTTTTTTATTTTTGCTTTTATATATACATCTTTCATAGATAATCTCCTTTTTCTTTCAAGATTATAACAAAAAAGTGTTAAAGTTACAACTTTTTGGTGTGAATGATAGTTTTTTGGACATGATATATAAAGAAAGGATTTGATATGTTATGAAAGTTTTAAAGAAGTGTTTAAAAATATTTATAATTCTTATAGGACTTTTTATTCTTGGGAATATTGGTGTTTATACTTATGCTAAGTTAAGTCCTAAGATTGAGATAAAGAATGCTAATAGTTTTATGTTGTTTGATAGTGATAATGAGGTTTTCTTTCAAGGAAGTGGTTCTAGGGAATGGATTAGTCTTGATGATATTTCTCCATATTTGATAGAAGCGACTATAAATACTGAAGATAAAAACTTTTATAAACATATCGGCTTTGATTACTTAAGAATATTAAAGGCTTTGGCAGTTAATATTACCTCTGGTACTACTAGTCAAGGGGCTAGTACGATTACCCAACAGTATGCTAAAAACTTATTTTTAGATTTTGATAAGACGTGGAAAAGAAAATGGGATGAGATGTGGTATACGATAGAAATAGAGTCTCATTATAGTAAAGATGAAATACTTGAGGGATATTTAAATACAATAAACTATGGTCATGGTAAATATGGAATTGAAACTGCTAGTAAATATTACTTTGGGAAGAGTGCTAAAGACTTGACGCTAGCAGAGGCTGCTATGCTTACGGGTATTCCTAAGTCTCCTAGTAATTATTCTCCTTTTGTTAATTTAGAAAAGGCAACACAAAGACAACAGATGATTTTAAAGAATATGTATGATGATGGAGTTATTAGTGAAGCGGAATATAATAAGGCCCTTGATGAAGAATTGAAGTTTGTAGGTGAAGAAGAAGAGGATGAACTAGAGAGTGTTATGTATTATCAAGATGCTGTTATAGAGGAGTTAAAAAGTTTAAAGGAAATACCGGAGTCTTTTCTTGAGACGGGAGGTCTTAAAGTCTATACTAGTCTTGATATGGAGGCACAAAAACAGTTAGAAGAGACTGTTAAAAATACAATGCCTGATAGTGACTTAGAGACTGCTAGTGTAATGGTTAATCCTAATAATGGAAGAGTTATCGCTTTGGTGGGCGGAAAAGACTATAGTAAGTCAGAATTTAATAGAGCGACAGATGCGAAAAGGCAGGTAGGTTCTACGATGAAAGCTTTTCTATATTATGCTGCCTTAGAAAATGGTTTTACGGCTTCTACTACTTTTACTAGTGAAGAGACTACTTTTACTTTTAATAATAATCAATCATATTCACCCCAGAATTATAATGGTACTTATGGTAATAAGCCTATTTCTATGGCTACGGCAATCGCTTACTCTGAAAATATTTACGCTGTTAAGACACATATGTTTTTAGGTGAAGATACACTTATTGATATGGCTAAAAGACTTGGTATTACTTCTAAACTTGATGAAGTGCCTTCTCTTGCTCTTGGTACTAGTGAGATTGGTATGTTAGAAATGGCTGGTGCCTACTCTGCTTTTGCCAATGAAGGATATAAAGTTAAGCCTCATTTTATTACTAAAGTTGTTGATAAAGAAGGTAATGTTTTATATGAAGCGGAGGAAGAGAAAGAGCTTATTCTTAATTCTAGTTTAACTTTTATTTTAAGTAATTTGTTAACCGCTACCTATGATGCTAATTTTATTGATTATAACTATCCTACCGCTGTTAATCTTGCTAGTAGAATGACTCATAAATATGCTTTAAAAAGCGGTACTACTAATACCGATAACTGGTATATTGGCTATAATAAAGATATTGTTACGGCAGTATGGTGTGGTTATGATGATGCTAGGGACTTAAAATCTAGTGAATATAAATATGCCCAAAATATTTGGCTTAATACAATGGAAGGCTATATGAAAGATAAAGATGATGAATGGTATAAACAGCCTGATAATGTTGTTGGGGTCTTAGTTAATCCTATTACGGGAAAACCTGCAACTGATAGTGATGAGAAGAAAATTATTGAGTATTATGTTAAAGGAACTGAACCAAGTGAAGATGACCCTGTCTTTGATGAGATAAGTGGAAATACTAGTAGTAACTAGTATATTTTAAAAATAGACACATACAATTACTTTGAGAGGATGATTTGATGAATAATAATTTTGAAACTTATCCTAATCAAAGTACTGACCCCCCTTATCAAAACTTTGATTATGATTATACTCCTAATATGAATAATGTTCCTAATAATACTGTTCCAATTAGTGGAGATACGGCCTACGCTGAAAATATTTTAGAGTTAAATGTAGGGAAAGAAGCAAGTTTCTATATGTCATATTCTGATTCACTAGAATGGCGTGATAGAGTATTTACAGGAACTATTATTGGTGCAGGTAGGGACTATGCAGTTGTTAGAGATAGTAATAACCATAACTTTCTACTTTGGACTGTTTACCTTAATTATGTAGAGTTTAGAGAAGATATTACTTTAAGATAATTTACTCTTCTCTTTTTCTTTGCTATAATACTATTAAGGATGTGATACTAATGATTTATGCTATTATTGTTGGGGTTATTTTATTAATTATTTTAATTTGTGTAATAATGGTTTTAGTTTATAAAAATAAATATAACTTTTTATATATTAAGGTGAAGGAAGCTGATAATAATTTAGATATTTTATTACAAAAAAAAGAAGAGATACTTTTAAAGATTATTCCTATTTTAGAAGAGGCTAAAATAAAAGATATTCCTGAAGTTATTAAATTAAAATCTAAAAGACTTAATCATCATGAGTTATATCAAGAATTGATGGATATGACTACCGAGATTCTAAAGATAATAGATGATTATGAGGATAAACTTGATTTTAAGAAACTAGATGCTTTAGTAGATAAATTAAATGAAAATGAAAATGATTTAAGAGCAGCTTTAAAATATTATAATGATAATGGCGAAGAGATTATTTATCTTTCTCATAAGTTCCCAACTAATTTAATTAAAACCTTTTCTCATTATCAAGATATAGAGACTTATAAATTAGAGAAAAGAGAAGCTTTTGAGATATTAAAACATTGACCTAATTGCCAATGTTTTTTTTAAATGTTTTACTAGTTTCATAGTCTTTTCTTAACTCTTCTAATGTTATAGCATCGTCTCCTATATTAGTTACGATTGTACCATTATCACAGTAAATAATTGTTTCAGAAACTTCTAGATTTAAGTAATTAACATAAGGTATTAATCTAGCATCACTTTTACTTTTTTCTATTAGTTCTTCATGACTTATTCTTTGTCCTAAATATATCTTTTTGGATATACAATGCTTTTTAGTGTTATATCTTTCTCCATCTATTTCTACTTCTTTAGTATCATAGTATTGAAAGGCAATTACATCGCTAGTAAATTGTTCTTCTAATTGAGATACTTTATCTACACTCTTAAACCTAGAATCACAACTGTTTAATCTTATTCCATCTGTAACAAATTCTTTTAGATATGTATCTACTGTTATATCTATTTTGAAAAACTTTAAATAAGCTTTCTATTATTTCTGTTAATCCTTTTGTTTTTCTACTTCTTCCATTTTTCTTATCCTTTAAATTTATTTAAGTTGTTTTTAAGGATTATAGCAAGATTTTTGATTTAATTATGTCATAAATAACGATATTTTTCCATTTAATTCCAGTTGTTAGGAAATGAAAAACTAGTATGGTTAATACTAGTTAATCTATCTTCCAATCTATTGGTTTTAAACCTTTAGAAATTAGAAAATTATTAGTCTTAGAGAATGGTTTACTACCAAAGAAGCCATTGTAGGCAGAAAGAGGTGAAGGATGAGCTGACTCTACTATATAGTGATTTTTATTAGTTATTAGTTTCTTTTTATTTCTTGCAAAAGAACCCCAAAGAATAAATACTACTGGCTCTTCTTTTTTATCTAATAATTCTATTATTTTATCAGTAAATATTTCCCAACCTTTATCTTTATGAGATGCGGCCATATTCGCTTGTACTGTTAAAACGGCATTTAGAAGTAATACTCCTTGGTCTGCCCAAGGGATAAGGCTACTAGTTTTAGGAAAAGGTATGCCTAAGTCATCATTTAACTCCTTAAAGATATTTTGTAATGATGGTGGCTTTCTAATACCATTTTTAACAGAGAAAGATAGCCCTTCTGCTTGATGTTCTCCATGATATGGGTCTTGTCCTAGTATTACGACTTTAACATCTTTATATGGAGTATGTCTTAAGGCATTAAATATCTCATTTTTAGGTGGATAAATAGTCTTTTCTTTATATTCCTTATTAACAAAATCTATTAATTTTTTAAAATAGTCTTTATTATATTCATCTTTTAAATAAATATCCCAATCGTTTCCAATCATACTTTTCACTCCTACTTATGATAGTTTTCATTATTTCTTATTTTATATGTTCTATAAAGTTGTTCTAGTAATATAACTCTAAATAGTTGATGAGGAAAAGTTAGTTTAGAAAAAGATATACTATAATTCGCTCTTTTCTTTACTTCTTCACTTAGGCCATAACTTCCTCCTATTATAAAGGTTATATTACTATTCATCGCTTCTAAGGAACATAATTTAGTAGTTAATTCTACTGATGATAACTCGTGTCCATTTATGTCAAGGATAATAACATTATCAGTTTCTTTTATGTGCTTTAAAATGAGTTTACCTTCCTCTTTTTTTACTTTATCTATTTCATTGTAACTACTATCAGGTAGTTCTATTATGTCTAATTTTGTATATTTGGATAGTCTCTTTTTATATTCATCTATCGTCTCATTTAAGTATTTTTCTTTTATTTTACCTACACATATTAACTTTATCATACATTACCTCTATTTCTTCTAATGCCTCATTCTGTTTGGCTACTAATATTTTAATATCGCTTCTATCTTGTAAAGCAACTCTAGTTGTTGTATAAGCAAGCTCTTCTTTATTGTTATGTTCACTTAAATGAGCGAGTATTATGTACTTAGTACTATCTCCTACTAATTTCTTTAGATATTTTGAAGTTGTCTCATTAGACAGATGCCCCTCATCACTAAGTATTCTTTGTTTTAAGTAATAAGGATAAGGTCCATCCATAAGCATTTTCTCATCATGATTACTCTCTATATAATAAATATTTCTGTTTGTTAGTAATTTAAAATATTTACGATTTAAGTATCCTGTATCTGTTATATATACTAAGGAACTTCCATCATCTATTATTAAGAAACCAACTGAGCCTTTAGCATCATGACTTGTCTTAAAGATGGTTAGTTCTGTACTATTTAAGTGCATAATACTATTATAAAGTTCTATTCTTTCTTTATCTATATCTACTGTTAGTTCTTTTATAATATCTTTATTTGCATAAATCTTAAAGTTGGTATGTTTTAAAAGGACTTTAAGACCACTTGTATGGTCATTATGAGCATGGGTTAAAAAGAGGGCATCTATATCATCTAAGTTTAAGTTCATCTTCTCTAATTCTTTTTTTAATCTTTGATAGGTAATTCCTATATCAATAAGAAAGCGAGCAGATGCTGTTTCTATTAAGGAACAGTTTCCTTTAGATCCACTCGCTAGTACTTTTATTTTCATTAGAATAGACTCATCGGATTCATAGAAGATGAACCACGGCTATATGGAAAGCCTCGCCACAAACCGAAGTGTAAGTGAACTCCTGTGGCAAATCCAGTTTGTCCCATCGCTCCAATAGTGTCTCCTTGAGAAACTTCTTGTCCTACACTAACATAACGTTCGGCAAGATGAGCATAGATTGTATAGTAGCCATTATTATGATTAATAACAATATATTCACCATTATCCCATTTATAAGAAGAAGCTACTACAATACCATTATTAGATGCATAGATTGGAGAACCAAAACCGGCACCTGCTATATCCATACCATCATGAAGTGTTCCCCAACGATAAGCATATGGACTACTGATGTAATAAGGTGTTCTAGTTGGCCATAACCAGTATCCTTCAATTTTAGTATTACTGCTTAATCCACTATTAACTCCACCACTGCCACCTCTTTGTTTAGTACCTTTAACGATTATTCTTTTAACAGGTTCTTTTAAAACTTGAGTAGCATTATTATCAATAACAGCACTTTCTACTTGACCATTAACTTTCTCTACTTTAGATGTTACTAGTTGTGAACCAACTTGTCCTTCTTGAATTGTTTCTTCGTAAGTATTATACTTGGTATTATCATATCTTGTCTCTGTTTCATAAGGTATATCTTGAGTGGATACTTGGTGGTCTATTTCTACTAACCTAAATTGTGGTTTAATAATACTTATCGTAACATTTTGTCCTTCATATAGAAGGTTATTAGCATCAGTAAACTCTGGATTAGCGATTAAGAACTCTTCATTAGATAGTTTGTTATTGAAGGCAACATCACTGATTGTATCTCCTGCTTGAACGATATATTTTTGTTGTTCATCTAGAGTTCCAAACAGTAAGTATTTACTTAAATCATCAACATTTTCATAAATAGTTTCATCTGATGGAATATTTGTTTCTTTTATAGTTACTTTGTTTTCTATATAAATATTTTCTATAACTGTTCCTGTTTTGCCACTTTCAATTTCTTTTTGGTCATTATTTAGATATTTATCATAACTATCACTATCTACAAATGACCTTATCGTATTATCCATCGCTTCCTCAAAGACTTTTTTATCTAAAGCATAGATAGTTTGGTCTTTTCCTTTTATAGTTTCTCCTTGTTCATTAGTACTATCAAGACCTTCTATTGTTATAGCATATCCTTTAATAGTAAATGGCTCGATGTCCTTAATTTTATTGTATATTTCTTCTGTTGTAGATATGTTTTCATTATAGGTTACATCTTTTACTACTTCTAAGTCTTCTGGGGCATAGACTTTGTCAGCTTTGTATTTATCTTTTAAAGTCTGTTGTTCTTTATCTATATACTCGTCTAGTGAGTCTTTATCATCTATTAATCCTACTGATTTACCAGCTAGATAAACACGATAAACGTTTTTAGGGGTTAATGTTTCTTCTTTGGGAGTTATAAATATTATAATGAGACTTACCATTAAGGCAACTATGATTGTAATTATAGTTTTTATATTCATCTTATTCCTCCTCTATTTCGTTTTTGCTCATATTTAAGAATGTAGATGTATCTTTTTTAAATAGTAACTGAATGGTAGCTTGAGGTCCGGCACGGTGCTTAGCGATTATAAATTCACTGATACTTGTAGCATCGTTTTTAGCTTCTTTATTGTAATAATCATCACGATAAAGGAAACCTACAAGGTCGGCATCCTGCTCGATTGAACCTGATTCCCTTAAATCTGATAGCATTGGTCTTTTATCTTCTCTTCCTTCAACACTACGAGAAAGTTGGGCTAGGGCAATTACGGGAATATGTAATTCCATCGCAAGAGTTTTTAGACTTCTTGAGATATCTGCTACTTCTTGTTGACGATTAGCCCCATAGTTTTTACCACCTGATATTAATTGAAGGTAGTCGATTATTACAAGGTCAAGGCCATCTGGAGATGATGCTAAACGACGACATTTCGCACGTATTTCTCCAATTGTTATACCTGGAGTATCATCTATATATAGTTTAGAATTATCTAATCTACTAACTGCCTGGTCAAATCTCTTCCAGTCATTATTTAACATTTTACCAGTTCTAAGTTTATATCCTTCTATTTGTCCAAGAGATGAGATAATACGATTGGCAAGTTGTTCTGCTCCCATTTCTAGGTTGAATACAGCGACTGTTTTATCTGTGTGCGTTGTTACATAAGTTGCAAGGTTAAGGGCAAAGGCAGTTTTACCCATACCAGGACGAGCGGCAAGGATTATAAGTTCATTTTCATGAAGTCCTGCTGTTACTTTATCAATATCATACCATCCTGTAGGGATACCTGTTATTTCTCCTTTCGCTTCGGCAAGCTTTTGTAAGTCCTCTTCAGTCTTTTTTAGGACTTCACCTATAGATTTAAACTCACTAGCTTTTCTATTCTTAGCGATAGTTAAGATTTTACGTTCGGCACTATCTAAGATATCACCTATACTTTCTTCACTATTATATCCCATGGTAGCGATAGACTCTGCTGTTTCAATTAATCTTCTAAGAAGAGAAGCATTATCTACTTCTTTTATATAGTATTCTACATTAGTAGCGGTTGGAACAAAGGTTGTTATTTCTGTTAAATATGCAACTCCTCCTACATCATTTAAATAGTTTAGTTTAGTTAATTCTGTTGTTAAAGTAGTTAAGTCAACAGGTGTTTTTTCTTCAACTAATTTTTTTAGTGCTGTAAATATTTTAGCATGTCTAGCATCATAAAAGTCAGTCTCATCTAAGGCTTCTATAGTCATTAATAAAGCATTATTTGAAAGAAAACAAGAACCTAAGACACTTTTTTCTGCTTCTAAATTGTGAGGGCTTGGTCTTACAGCCATATTATCACCTACTTAACTAAATGTATTTTTACTTTGGCAGTTATATTTTTATATAGTTCTACTTCGATATTATGAAAACCTAAAGATGAAGGAGAACTTGTTAATTTAATCATACTTTTATCAAAGTCATAACCTTTTTCTTTTAGAGCTTCCTTTATTTGTTTAACACTAATACTTCCAAAGACTTTATCATTATCTCCTGTTTTAACTTTAAAAGTTAAAGTTACTTTCTCTAATTTTTCCTTTAAGCTTATTGCTTCTTTCTTAGCTTTTTCCTCTTCTTCTTTTTTAGCTTTGTTTTCATCAGCTAGTTTCTCTAAAGAGGTTTTAGTAGACTTAATCGCATAGCCTTTTTTTATTAAGAAGTTTTCAGCATATCCATCTTTTACTTCTTTTATTTCTCCCTTTTTACCTTGTCCTTTTAAATCTTTTATAAAGATTACTTCCATGCTATTCCTCCTCTTTTTTTAAGATTTGTTTTAGTTTAGTTTCTACTTTACTAATAGTACTATCACTTATTCGTGTTGCCCCTACGGTCTTGTTTCCGCCTCCACCTAATGGGGTAAGTATTTTAGAAATGTCATAGTTACCTAGACTTCTGCCACTAATAGAGATGGTTTTAGAAGTAGTTTTGGCAATAACGAATGATGCTTCTATATCGTTAAAGAATAGAAGGGTATCGGCTATTTTAGCGATATCTTCTTTTCGATATACCATGTAAGGACTACCTTTAGCGATAGCGATTCTATTATTTATAATATCGACATTAGTAATTACTTTTTGTCTTTCAATGTACTCTTTTAAATCTTGTTTTAATAGATACTGAACTTTCTTAGTACTGGCACCCATACTTGATAAGTAATAGGCCGCATAGTAAGTCTCAGAATTTGTTTTTAATGTAAAGTTATTAGTATCTAAGACAATTCCTGATAATAAAAGAGTTGCATAATAAGGGTCAAGTTCCATTTTATAGGCTTCTATTAGATTAGTAATCATTTCACAAGTACTAGAGATATCATTATCTATTATCATAAGTCCAGCATCAATTGATGTTTCTCCTAGTTCGTGATGGTCTAATATTACTATATTTTCTTTATCAAAATAGTTAATAGCATCTCTTGCTTGGACCAATTCTTCTTTATTTGTATCTAATATTACTAATAGATTTTTCTTACTTCTTATATAAAGATTATCTTCTATTTCACTATCTTTAATTATATTTAGGCATCCTTCTAGTTCTTTAAATACTTTAGAGACACCAGATTCATGCTTTGTATCATTAATAATTAGAAAACAATTTTTATTTAGTTTTTCTAAGATAATGTAAAGACCTATAGAACTTCCTAAGGCATCTAAATCTAAATCTTTATGAGCCATAATAAAAACTGTTTTTGCAGATTTTAATTTTTGCTTTAGTTCTTTTTTTCTTTCTATTAATTTCATTAGATCCTCCTTTTATCCCTTGTTAATATTATATACTATTTTAAGGTAGAAGTAAAACTTGTAATGAAAAAAGTAAATAGATGTTTCTATTTACTTAGTAAATGGTAATAGACCAATAGCTCTTGCTCTTTTAATTTCTCTTGCTATATGTCTTTGATGACGAGCACAAGTTCCTGTTACACGACGAGGAACAATTTTACCTCTATCGTTAATAAATCTTCTTAATGTATCAACATCTTTATAGTTAACGTCTTTTCCAGCACACATTATACATACTTTCTTTTTACGACGTCCAAATTCTTTATGTTCTTTAAAGTCTTTAGCCATAGACTATTCCTCCCTTCTTTTAAAATGGTAATTCACTATCATCTATTTCAATGCTTGCTCCAAAGTCTTTATATGGGTCATTTGAAATATCTGTTCCATTATTTGATGATGATGTATCAGTAAAGTCATATGGAGTAGGTTCTGATGGAGTAGATGGAGCGGATGTTACTCCACTGTTATAGTTGTTAGTATTAGTTCCTTGAGAGCCATTATTATCTCTTTTTGAACCAATAAATTCAACACTATCAGCGATTACTTCAGTAACGTAACGACGTTGTCCATTTTGGTCATCATAATTACGCACTTGAATACGCCCTTCTACTGCTACTTGACTACCTTGTGATAAGTAGTTTTTAACACTTTCAGCTTGTCTACGCCATACTACAACTGGTATAAAATCTGCTTCACGCTCTCCTGCTTGGTTAGTATAAGTTCTATTAACAGCGATAGTAAAACTTGCTACTGCTGTATTATTACCAGTATAACGAAGTTCAGGGTCACGAGT
This sequence comes from uncultured Mycoplasmatota bacterium, assembly GCA_946486465.1. Lineage (GTDB taxonomy): Bacteria > Bacillota_I > Bacilli_A > RF39 > UBA660 > Onthousia. Next base: position 15,721 of record CAMLTY010000001.1, on the reverse strand, counting down.
TAAGCGACCTATTAAAAATACTTTATTCATAAATACCTCTTTTCTTAATCGTCTACTCTAATAACTAAATGACGTAAAATATTTTCATTTAGACGAGCTAGACGGTCAAATTCAGAAATTGCTTCATGAGTTGCTTCTACAACATATAAGAAATAATAACCATTTTTATATTTGTTCATTTCATAAGCTAACTCTTTTTGTCCCATTGCTTTTTCTTCATTAATCTTACATTTTCTATCAGTTAAAACTTTCTTTAGATTTTCTGCTTCTTTTTTAATTGCAGCCTCATCTAAATCTGGTTTAACGATAAACATGATTTCATAATTTGTCATTAAACGTACACCTCCTTCTGGACATAAGACCTATTTCTAGGTAAGGAGCATTTTAAATACTCGCTAGTATTATAGCAAAAGAAAAAAGAAAAGTCTATCTTTTTCTTTGTTTTTTATGATTAATTATGAGAACTTATTGTTAATTCTTTAGTATTTCTAAATTTATATCACTTATTTTTTCTTAGTATAGCTAGTTCCTTGAAATTCTTTTACTCTTTTAATAGCATCTTTATTTATTCTATCAACTTCTGTTAAGGTTATGCATTTCATTACAGCATCATAATATCTATTATCACTTACTTGATTTTTATTTAGTTCTATTTCTTCTTTTAATAATTCTAAACTATTAATGCTTTGTTTTAAAGATGATATTTTCATTTCTTTTAATGGCTTTTTTAATTCTTTTTTTATAGTATTTTTTTCCTCTAATTCACTATTTTTTAGAAGTGTTATTGGTTTACAAGAGGAAGAATAATCTTTTAATAAGCTTATACCTAAAGGAGCACCATTTAATAAATAATCTATATATCTTACAATGTCTGTATGATGATATTCATCATATTCTATTTCATAAATGTCTTCGTCTGGTCCATCAAAATATTCTTTTCTACCTATTCTTATTTCTTTATAATTTCTAATATCTCTTCCTTCAAAAAAACTAGGTTCTAATAAGCCTTCTGCTTGATTTGTTTTTTTGTGTTCAATTGCACTACATTCATCTATTATTTTTTCTTTTAACTTTAGTAAATTATCTTTATCAATTTCTACTTCGTATTTAATTACTTCAGTATCTGTTTCTTCAATATAATACATAAATTTTCCCCCCCTATACATTAAATCTAAAGTGACAGATATCTCCATCTTGCATTAGATAATCTTTTCCTTCAAGTCTTGCTTTACCTGCTTCTCTTGCTTTTAATTCACTTCCACACTCTATTAAATCTTCATATGAGATAACTTCTGCTTTAATAAAACCTTTTTCAAAGTCAGTGTGGATAATACCGGCACAGCTTTTGGCGTTCATTCCCTTTTTGAAAGTCCATGCTCTTACTTCATCAGGTCCTACTGTAAAATATGTGGCAAGTCCTAATAAGTCATAGGTTGCAGCGATGAGAGAGTCTAGCCCACTTTTTTCTAGTCCTAAAGCTTCTAACATTTCTTTAGCATCCTCATCTTCTAGTTCACTTAACTCTTCTTCTACTTTAGCACATATTTCTATTACTTTAGCATTTTCTTTACTAGCATATTCTTTAACTTTTTTAACATAGTCATTATCTGTACCTAAATCACTTTCATTAACATTTGCAAGATAAATCAATGGTTTTTCGGTTAGAAGATTAAAACTTTTGATGATAGATTTCTCTTCTTTTGTTAAGTCAATTAGTCTTATTGGGGTATTTTCTTCTAAAGCTTTTCTTAGTTTTTCTAGGGTTTCATACTCTAAAAGTTCATCTTTATCTTTACTCATTCTAGCTTTTTTACTAATTCTACCTATTCTATTAGTTACTGTTTCTAAGTCTGCTAGGACTAATTCTAGATTAATTGTTTCAATATCTCTTATAGGGTCTACATTACCATCGACATGGATTATATTACCATTATCAAAACATCTTACTACTTCACAGATGGCATCTACTTCTCTTATATGTGATAAGAACTTATTACCTAGTCCTTCTCCTTTGCTTGCACCTTTGACAAGTCCTGCTATATCAATAAACTCATAACTTGTATATATTGTTCTCTTAGGATTGTACATGCTTGATAATTTATCAATTCTTTCATCTTTAACATTTACTATTCCAACATTTGGATCAATTGTTGCAAAGGGATAGTTTTCTGCTAAGATGTGGGTTTTTGTTAGGGCATTAAACAATGTACTTTTACCTACATTTGGTAGTCCTATAATTCCTGCTTTTAAACTCATAATATTACCTCTTTTCTTCTTCATATTATAGCATTGTTTTATATCTTTTAAAAGAAAAAAATACCTTGCGGTATTTAAATTGTGGCATATACTCCTGGACCTAGTGGTAGTCCTATTAAGTACCAACCTATTATTAGTAAAATCCAAGTTATGGCGATTATTCCAAAGTATGGTAAAAGATAACTTATACTTTTATGAATTGTTATTGGTTTTGTCTTATCTGAGTTATAAACATTTAAGTAACCTATATAAATGGCAAAGCATGCTAGTAATGGAGTTATTCCTGCTGTTATTGAAGTACCTGCTCTTAAGATGAACTGTGCGAATGGGGCAGATAAGTTTGACTGCATAAAGGCAGGAACCATAACTGGGGCGAATATTTGCCATTTAGCACTTGCAGTTGGGACAAAAAGATTAGCAAGTCCTATCATAATAATAGCGAATATTATTAAAGGTAGGCCTGTAAAGCCAATATTACCTACAGCACTAGCACACCAAGAGGCAATAACTGTTCCGATATTTGTTTCTCTAAATACGGAAGTAAACTGTGATACAACAAAGATTAACATTAATATTTCTCCCATAGGGGCGAATGTTTCTTTACAACCATTAATGATATCTTTATCGTTCTTAATACTTTTAGCACCTATTCCATAGGCAATACCAACTAGAGTTAGAAGTAAAGCCATCATATAAGTAAAGCCATCTTGAAAATAAGAGTTAGTACCAAATAATTGACCAAGATAAGTATCTTCTTCCATATCAAGTAACATTCCTGAATATGGCAAATTTGGTATTATAGAATAGATAAATAAAATTATTACTATTATTCCTGTTATGATAGCGGCTTTAAGTCCTCTTTTTTCACGTCTTTCTTTCTCTATTTTTTGTTGTTCTAATTCTTTAGCATCTATTTCATCTACAACAACTAATTCTTCTGTTTTAGATAATTCTTCTTTTTCTTTATATTTACCAAGACGAGGAGCGATTATCTTTTCTATTATAATAGTTCCAACTATTGACAAAATAAGGGAAAAAGCAATTATTATAAATAGATTTGATGTTAGACTAACATGAGCTGAAGCATCTATTAGACGAGCGGCTGTAGTGGTATCTGGTATTAGATTAACTTCCATACTTCCTACAAAGATAGATACTCCATAACCAAAACTAACACCTGCAAAGGCTGCTATTATTCCTAGATATGGATTTCTATTGTTAAGTAAAAATAACATAGCAGATATTGGTATTAAGATAACATAACCTACATCATTTATTAAAGATGAGATAGTTGCTATAAAAATAATAATAAATGTTAATATTTTTTTATCTATCTTAATTAAACATCTTTTACATAGAGTATCTAGAAAACCAGTTGATTTTGCAATACTAAGACCAAATAGAGTTAGTAATAACATACCTAGTGGTGCAAAAGATAAGAAGTTAGTCATAGCATTACTAAATATATATTTCATACCATCAAAGTTTAGTAAATTTTCTACGGTAACTAAGGTACTTTCTAATTCATTAGTTGTAGGACTTATTGTATTATAAGTCGCTTGCATTTGAAAAGCTGAAAGAATAGCACTTAGTACTAAAACAAGAAATGTTAATAGTAGATAAATGGTAATAGGATGGAGATAGAATTTTTTTAATTTTAATTTTCTTCTATTATGATGCATCTTCATTCTCCTTTTCTATTATTTTCTTTATCTTTTTATTTAACTCTATTCTTGGTATAAATACTAATCTACCACAATTTCTACATTTTAGTTTGATATCGGCTCCTAGTTTAACTACTTCCCAGTCATTAGCACCACAAGGATGGCCTTTTTTTAAGACTAGTCTATCTCCTAATTTATATGTTTTACTTTCCATTACGAACCTCCATATGTGTTTGTGGCATCTTAATACCTGCTTTAGTTAAAGCATCTTGTAAGTCTTTTCTCATCTTTCTTTGAACATCAAAGTCTTTTCCAGTCTTAGTTTTAACTGCTAATTTATATGTTACTGCATTTTGTTCTAGCATCTCAACTCCCCATAGTTCAGTATTTCCTTTAAGAAAATCATAAGTTTTATCAATTGTATCCATAGTTTTTCTAATAATCTTCTCAACTTTATCTAAGTTATTATCAGAATCTACAGAGATTGTAACTTCGGCTAGGGATGGATTTAAACTATAGTTAGTAACTTCTGTTATCATGTGATTTGATATTATTTGGACTGCACCTTTATAATCTTTTATTCTAGTTGTCTTAAGTCCCATTTCTATAACATCACCACGAAAGCCATTAATCATGACATTATCACCTATTTCAAATTGGTCTTCCATGACAATAGAAATACCAGCGATAAAGTCTTTTGCTAAGTCTTGGAAGGCTAGAGTAAGAACAGCGGCGACTATTCCTAAACCTGCTAAGATACTACTTACATTAATACCAAAACTATTAAGTATAACTAATATTGTTAAAAATATTATTATATACTTTAAGCAGTTATTTATAAGACTTAAAGTTGTATTTACCCGTTTTTTATTCTTATTTTTTAAATATTTAGTATGTAAAGCTTTAGTAAGAAAAAATGTTATTACTTTGTAGAAAATATAGGCAAGGGCAATATAGATTATAGGTCTTACTAGATATATAAATATTTCAGAGTCTAAGAATTCTTGCAAGGGGATTACCTCCTTTATTTATCTAAATGCATTATTTCTAGTATTCTTGTTAAGTCATTAGCATTTGTAAAACTTATTTCTAGTTTATTATTTCTTATCTTTACTTTTGTACCTAGTTTTTCACATAAATCACTTTCTAAGTAAGAGTATTCATTATCTTTAGCTTTTGATTTATGAGGTGTTATTTCTTTTTTACGATGATATTCTTCTTTAGAATTGGTTAACTCTTCTAGTCTTCTAACACTTAGATTTTCATTTATTGTCTTTTCTGCTAGACTTATAGCTTGCTCTTTATCTTCAAGCTTACTTAGGACTCTAGCATGTCCCATACTTAGTTCACCTTTTACTACTTCGTCTTTTATTTCATTAGGCAAAGTTAAAAGTCCTAGCATATTAGTAATATGACTTCTTGATTTACCTACTTTCTTAGCAAGTTCTTCTTGTGTTAGATTAAGTCTAGTCTTTAAGGCATTATAGGCTTCTGCTTCTTCCATAGCACTTAAGTTTTCTCTTTGTAAGTTTTCAAGTAAAGCTATTTCCATCATTTCTTCATCAGTAAAGTCTTTAATGATGGCTGGTATAGTAGTTAAGCCTGCTAGTCTTGAAGCTTTAACACGACGTTCTCCTGCAATTATTTCATAGCCTTTAATACTTTTTTTAGCAATTATAGGTTGAAATACTCCATGCTCTTTGATAGATGAAGCTAATTCATTTAGACTTTCTTCATCAAAGTTTTTACGAGGCTGATAAGGGTTACTTCTTAATTCATCTAAATTTAAATTTACTATTTGGTCTTTTGGAGTGTTATTTATTATCTTTTCTTCTACATCGGCAATATTTAATTGCTCACTATTAAATAATTCTTCAAGACCTTTTCCTAAAGCACGCCTTTTATTTTCCATTTCTATCAATCACTTCCTTTGCTAAGTTTAGATAAGCTTCTGAGCCTTTACTCTTAGGGTCATATACTATTATAGGTTCTCCATGAGATGGAGCTTCTGTTAATCTGATTAGTCTCGGTATAATAGTATTATATACCTTTTCTTTGAAAAACTTTCTAATATCATCTACTACTTCAAAACCTAAGTTAGTTCTTGAATCTAACATCGTTAGTAAGACTCCTTCTATATCTAGATTAGGATTTAATTGTTTTTGAGCAAGTCTTATTGTATTTAGTAATTGCATTATTCCTTCTAGAGCAAAGAACTCACATTGAACTGGAATAATAACAGAGTCACTTGCTGTTAGGGCATTTGTTGTGATTAATCCTAATGATGGAGGACAATCTATTATTATAAAATCAAAATTTTCATCTTCTAGCTCTTTTAGATGATATTTTAATTGGGCTCCTTTTGCAAAACCAGGTTCACTCTGACTTTTTTCAAGTAGTTCAATATCAAGACCTGCTAAATTTATTGTTGCAGGTAGTACATATAGTTTTTTATATTTAGTTTTAATCATGGCATCTTTGGTACTGCATTTATTTGTTAGAACATCATATACACTTACATCTATATCTCCCTTATTTATTCCTACTCCTGTTGTGGTATTACCTTGAGGGTCTAAGTCTATTAATAATACTTTTTTACCAAGGAATGCTAATGAGGCAGAAAGGTTAATACTTGTTGTTGTCTTTCCTACTCCACCTTTTTGATTAACTAAAGAAATTACCTTTGCCATTTTATCACTCTCTTCTTCTATTTGTCTTTTTTATTGTATCAAAAATATGTTATTATGGAAAGAATTTTATCTAAAAAAGTAGATTTAACTCTACTTTTTAGTTGTTATTATTTTCTTTAGATATTTTAATAGTTATCTGATAGTTATTAACAAGGTCCATTTCTTCACTATCTACTTTAAAGCCTGATTCTTCTATTTTCTTTAGAGTTTCTCTTACTAAATTTATAGATTCATTTAGAGTATATTTTGGTTTATTTTCTTTTTGTTGTTCTTCACTTGCTTTTACATTGTCGCTAAAGATTGGATTGTGAGCGAATGGATTATTAAATGTATCTATACTTGGTACTGATGGTGTATCTTTAACAGAAGCATTGTTATTGGTATTAACTCCTGCTAGTAAGTTATCCATAGATGTACTAGTAGAATCTTTTAAATCTTTAGTCTCTCCTCCTAAGTTAAAAGGATTATCATTGATGAAAGGAGCATTGGTTGGAGCAGGGGCATCAAACATGGATACTGATGATTCTTGTTTTTGGGGTGCCTCTTTAGTTTCTTCTTCCATAGGTGAGAAAAATTTAAAATTACCTTTTTCTTCTTTCTTCTCTTCTTTAGGTGCAACTTTTAAAAACTCACTAATATTATTAGTAGCATTAGTATCATTAGTTGGATTTAATGTATTTATATCTTTTGCATTATCTTTTATAGCATTTATATCAATAGATTTATTAGCAGTACTCTCTAAGTTATCATTTATATTTGGTACATCGTAATCAATAAATTTTGGAGGAGTTGAATAATCAATTCCTACACTTGTATTAAAATCATTATTAGGATTAGTATTATTAGTATTAGTTGGAACATTTAAAGAGTTTGTTTGAGGCATAGTAGCACTAACAGGTGATGGATTTAATAAGGCATCTATATCACTTTTTGTTATTTCTTCTTTAGGATTTATTTTTTCCTCTAATTCTCTTACAGTCATTTTCTTATCTATAACTTCTTTTAATAATTGTTTTTGAGTCTCAGGGTCTTTGGCATTTAATAAGGCTCTAGCATGACGTTCTGAGATTTGGTCTTTTAAAAGAGCATCTTGGACTTCATCTGTTAAAGATAAAAGACGTAGTTTATTGGCAACAGCACTTTGACTTTTACCCATAGTTTTAGCAAGTTCTTCTTGAGTCATTTGGTCAAGTTCAAGAATTTTTTGATATGTTTTTGCTTCTTCGATTGGGTTTAAGTTCTTACGTTGTAAGTTTTCGAGAAGAGCAACTTTGCTACTTTCTTTATCATCCAAATTACGAACAATAGCTGGTATAGTTGTAAGTCCTGCCATAGCTGAGGCTTTATAACGACGTTCTCCTGCTATTATTTCGTACTTATTGCCAATGTTACGAACAATAATTGGTTGAATTACACCATGTTCTTTGATAGATACTGCTAACTCTTTTAAAGCTTTTTCATCAAATACTTGTCTTGGTTGAAATCTATTTGGAATTATATCATCTAAATGTAAATATACTACTTCGTTTTCTTTATTATCCATATACATACCCTCTTTATTCTATTCTTTTATTTTTCTACTAATCTCATTATATCATTAATTGTACTAGTTTGCTAGGCTTTATTTTTAATTTTTGCTAGGCTTTATTTTTAATTTCTAAAATTGTTCTTACATCTTCCTTATTTGGTAAAGTAAATATCTCTTTATTATTAATATACCAGTTATGTTTTTTCAGAATATCTTTAGATAGTTCTAATTCTTCAATAACATTTCCTTTCATGGCAAGAAAACTACCATTTTTATTTACTAAAGGCATTGTCCATAATAGTAGTTTAGGTAAGTTTGCTACAGCTCTTGCTGTTACTATATCAAACTTTTTTCCTTCTTTTATTAAGTCTTCAGCACGATTATGATAGGCTTTTATACCTGTTAGATGTAATTTATCTATTAAGTTATTAAGATAATTTACTCTTTTTAAAAGAGAATCTACTAAAGTTATTTCTAAGTTAGGATAAAATATTTTTAAGACTAGACCAGGAAAGCCGGCTCCTGTTCCAATATCACATAGAGTTTTAGCTTTTGATAGGTCATATACTTTGGCTAGAGTTAGACTATCATAGAAATGTTTTAAATAGACATCACTTTCTTCAGTTATTCTTGTTAAGTTCATAGTTTTATTTGTTTCTATTAAAGTATTATAAATAATATCTAACTTTTTTAACTCTTCATCAGTTACCTTTAAACCTAGCTTTTCTACTTCTTTTATAAAATCTTCCTTAGTCATTTAGATTCCCCTTTTCTTTAAATAAACAGAGATAATAGCGATATCTGATGGATTAACACCACTAATTCTACTTGCTTGTCCCAAAGTTACTGGTTTAATCTTGTCTAGCTTTTCTTTCGCTTCACTGGCAATATTAGGAATATCTTGATAGTTAATATCTTCTGGTAAAGTTTTATCTTCTAACTCTAACATCTTATTAGCTTCTTCAAGAGATTTTTTAATATAGCCTTCATATTTTATATTAATCTCTACTTCTTTTAGAACTTCTTTAGAGTAATTTAACTCTTTAAAATTAGTTAAGTCTTCTATAGATAGTTCTGGTCTTTTTAATAAGTCATATAAAGTAATACTATCTTTTAAAGGAGATGTATTTAACTTTATTAAGATATCGTTTATTTCTTTTTTAGGAGTAATTTTAGTTTCTTTTAAAACATTAGTTAATTCTTCAATATCTTGCTTTTTCCTTAGAAAGTTATTATAAATATCATCATTTATTAATCCTATTTCATGGCCATATTCTCTAAGTCTTAAATCAGCATTATCATCTCTTAATAAAAGACGATATTCAGCACGTGATGTTAAAAGGCGATATGGGTCTTTTACTCCTTTTGTTACTAAGTCATCGATTAGAACTCCGATATATGACTCATTACGTTTTAAGATTAAAGGCTTTTTATTTTCTAGCTTTAAGGAAGCGTTAATACCTGCGATTAGGCCTTGCCCTGCTGCTTCTTCATAACCACTTGTACCATTTATTTGGCCGGCTGTATAAAGATTTTCAATTATCTTGGTTTCAAGAGTTGGTTTTATTTGTCTTGAGTCAATAGCATCATACTCTATGGCATAAGCATATTTTAATATCTTAGCATTTTCTAAACCAGATAAACTATGGACCATTTGCTCTTGAACATAGTGAGGCATACTTGTAGAAAATCCTTGTAAATATAGGTCATCATAATAAATACTTTCAGGCTCTAAGAAGAGTTGATGCCGTTCTTTATCACTAAATCTTACTACTTTATCTTCAATAGATGGACAATATCTTGGTCCTACTCCTTCGACATAGCCACCATACATACTAGATTCGTTTAGATGTTCTTTGATAATTTTATGAGTTAAATCGTTAGTATAAATTAGATAACATGGTAGTTGGTATTTATAAGCAAGAGCGGTGGTGTTGTCATATGAGAATGTTATATCTTCACTACTACCAAGTTCTTCTTGCATTTTAGAGAAGTCAACACTTGCTTTTTCAATACGAGGAGGCGTTCCTGTTTTTAGTCTTAAAATATTAAAGCCTAACCTCTTTAAAAAAGGACTTAAATAATTACTAGCTTTTTCACCATGAGGACCGCCTGCTGTTTTCTTATCACCTACTAATATTGTTCCTTTTAAATAGGTTCCTGTTGTTAAGATAACGGCTTTTGAAGATATTTTCTCGCCATTTTCTAAAATGACTCCACCTACTTTATTATCTTTTATAACAAGTTCTTTTACTAGTCCTTCTTTAATATCTAAGTTATCTTGATTTTTTAAGGTCTTTAACATTTCCTTTTTATAGATAACTTTATCAGCTTGGGCACGTAAAGCACGAACGGCAGGACCTTTTTTAGTATTTAACATTTTCATTTGTAAAGAACTCTTATCAGTATTTTTAGCCATTTCGCCACCTAAGGCATCTATTTCTCTTACGACTATTCCTTTAGCAGGTCCTCCTATGGAAGGATTACATGGCATATCGGCAATATTATTAATATTACCAGTTACTAAAAGTGTCTTGTGGTTAAGTCTCGCACTGGCAAGGCATGCTTCTATACCGGCATGTCCTCCTCCTACAACAATTACTTCATAATTCATCTAACATCACGTCTTTCTATTTTAATTCTAATATCTTTTAATCTATTTTAACATTTAATTTATTTATCATCATTTCAGGTTTTCCTATATTTAGTTCTTGAGAAATATTTAAAGATAAGGAATCTATAAATTTTTGTATTTCTTGTTTCTTATCTTTGACATCAATATCTTTATTAGTACAAAATTCAACTTCTAAAAAGTACCCTAAATCTTTAACAGTTTCTAGAACTATTTCATACTCTTGATACTTATACGTTCTTTTTTTGTTATGAATTGTAATTAATTTTTTTAATCCTAATCTTTCTAAAATATTATTTACAACAGATATATCATTAATTTGTGTTTCATATTCATTAGAATATAACCATTTTCCGTCATCATCAAATTCATCAATTTTATATGTTATAAAATTTGTATCATCTTTTTTTCTTAATCTTAAGCATTCATTAATTTGATTACTAGAGTTTGGTTTTAAATTCTTTCTGAGTGGATCATAATAATAGGTATCTACTACTTCTTTTGTACCTAAATACTTAAACTTGCTTAATATATTAATAACTTCTTCAATTGGCGAGTATACTTCTACTAATATTTCTATTTCTTTCATTTAGTTCTCCTTTTTTATTTTCCTACACAAAAGTTTGCAAATAACTCATCTAATAGTTCATCACTATAACTTTCTCCTGTAATAGAACCTAATATATCAAATACTTCTTTTAAATCTATTTCTATTATATCAACAGGTTCATCACTTTCTAAACTGTTTTTAGCATCGCCTAGACTCTTTAGAGCTTGTTTAGCAAGGCTCAACTGTCTTTCATTAGCAAGATAAGTGTAGTCATCTTCTTTTATCTCAGATAGTTTAAACATACTCTTTATCTCTTCTTTTAGGGGTTCTATTCCATCTAGTGTATTAGTATTAGTACTTACAATATGTTTAAAGTCTAACTTAGATTTATCTATTTTACTTGGCAAATCGTTTTTATTTAAAACAATTATTGGATTTTTATCTTTAACTTTATCTAAGATGAACTTATCATTATCAGTTAATTCTTCACTAGAGTTTAATACCACTATAATAAGGTTAGCTTTGTCTATTAAAGATAAACTCTTCTCTACTCCTATTTTTTCGGCTAAGTTATCTGTGTCTCTTATTCCTGCTGTATCAATTAGGGATAATTCTATACCATCAAAGATAATACTTCCTTCAACGATATCTCTTGTTGTTCCTTCAATATCGGTAACGATAGCCTTATCTTCTTTTAAAAATCTATTTAAAATGCTACTCTTACCTACATTAGGCCTTCCTATAATTATAGTTTTAATACCATTTTTGATAATTTGTCTTTCTTCTGACTTTGTTACTAAGTTCTTTAAGTCTTTTTCAAGACTAGTTATTACTTCTTTTAACTCTTTTCTAGTAACCTCTTCTATATCATAGTACTCAGGATAATCGATATTAACCTCGATATTGGCTAGGACATGTTTTAGTTTATCTCTAAAACTGTTAATATATTTTTTTAGATTACCTTCTAGGGATGATAAAGCTAGTTTCCTACTATTATCAGTCTTACTTTCTATTAAGTCCATTACAGCTTCAGCTTCGGTTAAATCTATTCTACCATTAAGAAAGGCTCTTTTCGTAAATTCTCCAGCTTCTGCCCTTCTTCCTCCATTTTCTATTAATAAATCAAGAATTCTAAGAGTTGTAGCGATACCACCATGACAATTTATTTCCACAATATCTTCTCTTGTAAATGTTTTAGGAGCCCTCATTACTGATATCAATACTTCATCTATATCTTCTTTGCCATCATGAATAAACCCATAATTTATAGTATGAGACTCTACTTTTGTTAAATCTTTTCCTCTAAAGACTTTATTTACTAAGGAAATAGCATTATCTCCACTTACTCTTATAATAGAGATAGCCCCTACTCCTAGTTTCGTTGATATAGCAACTATGGTATCAGACATTTTTCATTACTCCTATTCTTTTTACTTTATCTTTATCTTTAGATATACCTAAAGCATTATAAACTTCTGTTCCAAAGAATGCTTCTTGTTCTCTTTCTGTTAAACTATCTTTTTCATTTAAATATTCTAATTTTATAGATGGTAGTTCTTTTACATTCTTTATATCATAATTATGAGGATTTTCATATACCTTATAACTTAATATATCATTTACTATCTTATCATCTTCGTATACTTTATAAGCTTGCAAAGACTGTCTTACAGCATCTATATAATTATTTAACTCTTCTATAGTAAAGTTTGCTGGTAATCCTTCTTGTTCCTTTAAATTAATTAAGTGTTTTAGTGCTGTTATAGGAGAGTATGAAATCTTGTCTTCTCTTTCTTTATTATATATAATGCCATTTACGGAAATTAGATTTTTAAGATAATTTAATTTTTCTTGATAATATTTTATTGTTATTGGAGTTTCCTCATATTGTTTTACTACTACATAATTATCTTTCAACTTTTCTATTTCTTTTATTAATTCAATGGATTTTATTATATTAGAAGTTTTATCTATTTTTTGTTTTAGGGCAATATATTCTTGTACTGCTTCTAAATCTTCTAAACTATTTACCCCATTTTTTATAACATCTATTTCAGTAGTTAATTGTAACTTTAAAAATTCTAAATCATTAATTGTATCTGCAACTATTTCTTGCATATAACACCTTCCTTTCTTTTTTTCAGTCTTATTATTATATAGATATTTTGTGATACTGTAAAGGTCAAATAAGGAAAGTTTTATAAATTAGTCAAAACTTTACAAAAAAAGAACCTAGTCACGAGGTTTTATAACAACACAACGATTAGGTTCTTCTCCTACACTTTCAGTATAGACATATTTATTATTATTTAAAATATTGTGTACTAGTCTTCTTTGATATGAGTTCATGGAATCCATCTTTACTTCTACTTTTGTTTCTCTTACCTCTCTCGCTAACTTCTTGGCAAGGCGTTCAACTCTTCTATCATTTTTTTCTTTGTAGTCACTTACATCTATTAGGAATTTATAATTACTATTTATCTCTTTTGTTAGTATAGCATTTACTACAGTTGTTAAGGCTTTTAAATTTTTACCATCTTTTCCTATTAATAAGGCATCATTAGTAGAATATAAACGATATGTTGGGGTATTATTATTAACAGTTATTTCTATTTCAACATCAAAGCCCATATCTTTTAATAGAGTTTTAATTATTTTTTTTAGATAGTCTTTTACTTCGCTTTTTTCTATTACTTCTATCTCTACTTTTTTAGATAGTAAAGTTTTCTTTTCTTCTTTAGTATTTATTATTAAGTTTTCTTCTAACTCTTGTAAATCTATTTTAGCTTTGTTAACAGCTTCTTCATATGTTTTTCCTGTATACTCATGTTTATTTACCATGTTTTTCCATCCCCCTCATTACAACAATATTTTGAACAATAGCGAATATATTACCTACTGACCAATATATTCCTAGAGCAGCTGGCATGAAAAATGCAGTTATAATAATAATTACACTCATCATGATAGGCATCATTTTCATTGATGGGTCACTTGCACTATTATTGGTTGTTTTAAACATTAAAATTGTTGAGGCACCTATTATAAGAATAAGAATTATATACATATAGAAGGTACTACTACCAAAACCTACTAGTGGCGTTGTTCCTAACTGTATTCCTAGGAAGTTTTCTTCAAATATTGCAGGTACCCTATTTATCGCTTCTAAGAATGCTAATAATAGAGGAAGTTGTATAAATGAGATTAAACAACTTGTTAGAGGATTAAAGTTATACTTTTTATAAACCATCATCATTTCTTGATTTTGTTTTAACATAGAGTCTTGGTCTGTTTTACCTTCATACTTCTTTTGAATTCTAGCAAGTTCAGGAGAAGCTTTTTTCATCATTTCACTTTGTACTGCCATTTTTCTTGTGAATGGGAATAATATTAATCTTATTATAATAGTAATAATGATAATACTTAAAGCAAAACTACCAATATATTTACCTAATGTTAAGATTAAAAATGCTAGTGGTTTAACAAATATTCCAGTCCATAGTCCATCATATTCTGTTGAACCTGGTGTAAATTCTGAACACTTTGGTAAATCTTTTAGTTTAACACCATTTTTTTCATATAACTTTCTAGTTTGTTCATTTTCTGGTTGGCAAAGAATATTTTCTGTTAAAGACTGCCCTGTTTCAGGATTTTTTACCGGTTCATTATCTTTATTTACTAAAGTTGTAGTACATCCTGTTACTAGAAATAGTAACATTATTATAATAATTATCTTTGATTTTATTTTTCTTTTTTTCATACAATGCTCCTTACTTAATTTTATCTAATAAATATTGTAAGCTGCTAGATAATTCTTGATAAGATAGATTTAGACAGCTGTTTCTTATAATTATAATACAATTATAGTTTTTTTCATAGTTTTTGTTGTAGTTTCTGATAATTGCTCTAACCTTTCTTTTTAGGTTATTTCTAATATGAGCCTTCCCTACTTTCTTTGGAACGGTTATTCCATACTTAGTAGGAGAATCTTTTTTTTCTTTATAAAAGATGACAAAGTTATAGTTCTTTATCTTTTTACCACTTTCTATTACTTCATCAAAGACTCTACTTTCTTTTACTATATACTTCTTGTTCATTTTATCACGTCCCAAATTTAAAAAAACACTGCAAAAACAGTGAATTTTATTTTACTAATTCTTTACGTCCCTTCTTACGACGAGCATTTAAAATATTACCAGCACTTGCTTTACGAGCGAAGAATCCATGTTTCTTTGCTCTTCTTCTTTGGTTTGGTTGATATGTTCTTTTCATTATAACACCTCCAGACTTGAAATCTACATTATTATAATAGATAGTGATTGTCTTTGTCAAGAAATTTGTAACTTGTATTTTTTCCTTTGTAAACTTTTTTGTCAGTTTTTGTAATTAATCTGAATAAAA